>DASTGE010000293.1:0-8907 GCA_035719405.1 Burkholderiaceae bacterium | reverse complement strand
CGTCGTACGCACGGCGAGGAAGAAACCTACTCCGTAGATGAAATTCACTACATCAACGGCTACCGCAACTACCTGGCCGCTTCCATGGGGCTGACCGAACGCCCTGACAGCTTCGTTCCCACGATCGTCGGATTGCATTTGGAAGAGGCACGACGCTTCGTGAGCTGGGACCTTACGGCCGATGCATTGATCCGCCATATGGCCGAAGAGTGCCTGGCGGAGGTCCGGGAGCACTTCAAGGACTATATCGACCGGCCGCTCGATGAGGATGAAGGCTGTCGCGTCTACAAGGAGTACGAAAAGTCGCTCGAGCTCGGCCTGCAGAGCCGCTACGGAAAGATCGACTGTTCCGTGGTGCTCAGCGCTTCGAACGGCAAGGGCACCGAGGACGCACCTTACACACTCATTGATCATCCGGCGCTTCTCATGCGCGCGATCGCGCGCAACCTGATGGATGCCGGGCTTTTGGAAAAAGAGAAGTTTGCGCTCGAGGCCAGCGACCCCAATGGCCAGAGCCGTTTCAAGCGCATCACGGAGGACATGCTCTATGTGAAAGAAGAGGAGAACTTCGAGGTGCGTTACCGCAACGTCGAGCTGGAGGACGCGGATCGCCCAGGCCTTTCACCAGAGAGCTCGATGACGATACTCAAGAGCGCCCTGATGTGGACGACTGATCGGAACCGCCTGCGCCTCGTCGATCCTCAACGTGTGTGGGACTTGATGACCGACGCTCAAAATGGCTTGCCGAAGGGGGAGGCGGACTGGATTGACGCATTCATCTGGGTCAATCACTACCGCGACGCGCATCCCGATGGAAATGAATTCCTGATACGCAAGGCTGAAGACAAGCTCGCCGGGAGCACACCCGAGCATCGACAAGAAGTCCTCGGGCGCCTGATCGAACATCGCGAAGACGCTCTCGGCGCCCGTGTCGTTGTTTCACTGAGCATCCCCGAAGTGAGAACGCTTGTTGATGAAGAAGTCTTGCATCGTGCCGCAGGGCAAGGCTGCGATCAGGTGCTGAACGAACTGGTATCGAAAGTGCCGACCACCATTGACAATGCGAACTTCGAGGGCCAGTCGGCATTGATCGTCGCTGCCGGAGAGGGCAAAACGAATTGTGTTCGCATTCTGCTGCAGCACAATGCACACGCTGATCTCCAGGACAACTTCGGCATGACGGCGTTGATGTACGCGGCGACGAATGGGCACCTGCCGGTGGTGCAGGAGTTGTTGAAGGCTGATATCGACTTTGCGGCGAAAGACGAATTCGGCTTGAATGCCCTTCACCACGCGGCTGCCGCCGGGAGGACGGATCTCATCGAAATCCTGGTCCGTTCCGACGGAAGCATCAACGAACGCACGAACGATGGCGCCACGGCGCTGATGCTGGCCGCCTCCAATGGTCGGCTTGACACGTCGAAGAAGCTGTTGGGGCTCGACGCCGATCCGAACGTCGAGGATGACAACGGGGAAACAGCGCTCCACGCGGCGGCCAAGAATGGGCATGTCGACATCATCGAGATCCTGCAGCCTGTCGTCACGGACTTGGACAAAGGCAATGCAACGGGCAAAACCCCGCTGATGTTGGCGGCACTCAATCGACACCGCTCCGCGGTTCTCAAGCTGTTGGCCCTCGACGCCAACCCGAACTGTGAAGACGACGAGAAGCAGACGTCGCTTCATGCAGCAGCCGCAGGAGGAAACCCGGACATCATCGAAATCCTTCAGGCCGTTGTGGAGGAGCCCGACAAGGGCGATGTCGCTGGCGCGACTCCACTGATGGTTGCCGCTTTCGAAGGGCACACCGAGGCAGTTCGCAAGTTTCTCGGTCTTCGCGCCGACGCGGACCGCAAAACCAGTCATGGGGTGACACCGCTTCATGAGGCGGCTGCCGGGGGAAACCCGGACATCATCGAAATCCTTCAGCCCATCGTCACGGGATTGGAGGAAAGATGTAGTGCTGGCAATACTCCGTTGATGGTGGCCGCTTCCTTGGGGCGCTCTGCAGCAGTACGCAAACTGCTGGAACTCGGAGCCGATCCAACCCTGAAAAACGACAAGAGGCAAACATTGCTGCATATCTCAGCCGCAGCAGGAAACCCGGAGATCATCGAAATCCCTCAGATCACCGCCACAGGATTGAACGAATCCGATATCACGGGTGGTACACCGCTGATGTTTGCAGCTCTCCACGGGCACCTGGCAGCAGTTCGAAAACTGTTGAGCCTCGGAGCCGATCCGCGTGTCACGGACTCTGATGGGATTTCGGCATTTCATTCTGCAGCAAAGGCGGGAAGTTCCGAGATCATCGAGGAGTTGCTCCCGCACGTCTCGCACATCGACGAGTCCATCAACGATGGCAGATCCGCATTGGAGCTGGCGGTGCACGGTGGGCATCTGGACGCAGCTCGCACCCTGTTGCGGCTCGGCGCGGGTCTGAGCCCGGACGATTATGGATATACGCTGTTGCACGTCGCCGCCGTGAACGGAGACTCGGATCTCATCAAGGTGATGGGCGAGTACGTCGAAAATATCGACGAACTCACTCCGGATTCCCGCTCTCCACTGATGCTTGCGGCCGCCTTGGGGCATGCGGACGCAGTAGAGCGACTGTTGAACCTGGGCGCGAACCGGCGTCTTGCCGACGCGCATGAGTATCGGGCATTTCATCTCGCAGCTGCCGGTGGTCACACGCGCATCATCGAGATGCTGCGGCCTGATGCGAGCGAGGTGGACGCACCAACGAGATACGGAACGACGGCATTGATGATGGCCGCCGGGTCTGGAAGGATCGAGGCAGCACAATGCCTGATGGACCGGGGTGCGAACATCGAGGCGACTGACTGGCTTGGGTGGACTCCGCTACATCATGCAGTGAACCGGTCGGAAATGCAGATGGTCCATCTGCTGCTTCAAAGCGGGGCGAACCTTTATGCACGTACCGCGAACAACGGAGAATCCGTACTTTCAATAGCTATCAGGAACGAGTGCCTGCCGCTCGTCCAGTTGTTCTCTCAATGGCTGCGGAATTGACAAGCCGACCTGACTGAACTGCCGCGACGCGGAGAAGCTTCGGCCAGTACCTCCGCCTCCGGCGGCGTGCGCTGGCGGCGGCGCAGAGGCATTCCTTGTCGCGAGGTGCTTCGTGCATCGTCGCTCGCACACGTCGCTGCGCTTGCGCCGCGTGCGGGACGACAATTGCCCGCATGTCTTCCCACACGCCCGACTCCCGCTATGCTTGGACGCGGCTGCTCGCCTCGCTCGCGCTGATGACCGTGGGCAGCAGCGCGATGTATGTCGTCTCCGTCGTGCTTCCTGCAGTTCAGGCGGAATTCGGAGTGGATCGCGCCGATGCCTCGCTGCCGTACACCTTGATGATGGTCGGTTTCGGCCTGGGTGGAATTGCCATGGGCCGCGTGGCCGACCGCTTCGGCGTGATGCGGGTCGTGCTGCTCGGCTCTGGCGGCCTTGCGGCAGGCTTCGTGGCGGCCGGCTTGTCGGGCAGCCTTGCCACGTTCGCGATCGCTCATGGCCTGCTGCTCGGTGCGCTCGGCAGCTCCGCGACCTTTGGTCCGCTGGTGGCCGACACTTCGCTGTGGTTCGTGCGCCGGCGAGGGATCGCCGTTGCGATATGCGCAAGCGGCAACTATGTCGCCGGCGCCTTGTGGCCCCCGATCGTGCAGCACGGCATCGAGACCTTCGGGTGGCGGCCCACTTACATGGCACTGGGGCTGCTCTGTGCCACGACGATGCCGTTGCTGGCGCTGCGCCTGCGCGTCAGGTCGCCCACGCAGGCATCCGTGCCCGGGCTTGCAGCCGCGTCCGCAGGGGCGGCCCATCCAATCGCGCTTCCAACCCGTCCGTTTGGCCTCAGTCTGAACCATGCACAGGCGCTGCTGTGTGTGGCCGGCGTGGCCTGCTGCGTGGCGATGGCAATGCCGCAGGTCCACATCGTCGCTTATTGCGGCGACCTCGGCTACGGTGCGGCCCGCGGTGCGCAAATGCTGTCGCTCATGCTCGCCTGCGGCATCGTCAGCCGGCTGGTGTCCGGGTGGATTTGCGATCGGATCGGCGGGGTCAGCACGCTGGTGCTCGGCTCGTTTCTCCAAGGCGTGGCGCTGCTGCTGTTCATCCCGTTCGACGGGCCGCTGTCGCTGTATGTCGTCTCGGCGTTGTTCGGGCTGTTCCAGGGAGGCATCGTGCCGAGCTACGCGATCATCGTGCGGGAGCACTTTCCCGCGGCCGAAGCCGGCGCACGGACGGGCACGGTGCTGATGGCTACGCTGTTCGGCATGGCGCTGGGCGGCTGGATGTCGGGCAAGGTGTTCGACCTCACCGGCTCGTACCACGCCGCGTTCGTCAACGGGATCGTATGGAATCTGCTCAACCTCTCAATTGCGCTGTTCCTGCTGTGGAGGGTTGGGTCGCGGCCGTCGAGGCTCGCGTGCGCGTCGTGACTCGCTGTTCAACCCCCGTGTATCCCGCCTGTATCGGCGCGGCAATCGAGAACCGCTGATTGCGCAGGGGGCATAGACTGCCCCCATGGCCGGCTCGGCGAGCCTTCGCTGCATGAGGACGCGCTGGCGCGCCTGCAGAGGCAGCTTTCGGCTTTGCGGCGCGTGGCGCTTGCCGTCGCACAGCCGGGAGGGCCAGCGCTGTTCGGCCATGTCGTGCACGAACTGGCGCAGGCCCTCGACGTGGCCGTCGCGCTCGTGTCGGTGTTCACCGGCGGTGAAGAGCCTACCACCCTGCAGACGCTCGCTTTCGAACTGGACGGCCGGCTCATGCCGAACTTCGTCTACCCGCTTGCCGGCTCCCCTTGCTCCGAAGTCAAGGGCGACACGTTCCACTATATGGCTGCGGGCGTCTGCGAGCGCTTCCCGCCCTGCGAGCCCTTTGCCTCGAGCAGGGTCGATTCATACGCCGCCTTTTCGATGTGCGACAGCACAGGTACGCCGCTCGGGCTCATGGTCGCGATGGACCGAAAGCCGATTGCCGACGGTGATGTCGAGCATGCGGAGGCGATGCTCAGGATTGTCGCCGGCCGCCTCGCCGGTGAGATCGAGCGCACGCGCACCGACGACACGCTGCGTTCGGCGGCGCTCGTGGAGTCAGGCGTACGAAGCGACACCGTCTTCGATGAGCTGCAGACGAAACGGGCCGTCACGGCCCTGCGTGCGCGCGAAGAGCAGTATCGCGCCATCTTCGACGGCAGCGTCGACACCATGGCGCTCCGGCGCAGCGAGGCTCGGCTGCGCGCCACGGTGGAGGCTGCCTTCGACTGCATCATCGGGATGGATGGCGATGGGCATCGTCGAGTTCAATGCCGCGGCCGAGCGCACCTTCGGCTACCGGCGCGAGGATGTCATGGGTCGCATGGTGGCCGAGGTGCTGCTGCCACCCCGACGCCGCGCCGCCCATGCGCGCGCACTCGAGCGCTTCCGTTCAGGCGAGCGCGTGCCCATGGTGGGGCGGCCGGTGGAGATCACCGGCATGCATGCGGACGGGCGCGAGATTCCCGTCGAAATGGCGGTCAGCGTCGCTGAAGTGCCCGAGGGCACGATCTTCGTCGGCCATGTTCGCGACATCAGGAGACGCCGTGCGCCAGAGGCCGAGCGTGCCCAACTCGAGACCCAGCTTCGGCAGGCGCAGAAGATGGAGGCCATCGGCCAGCTGACCGGCGGCATAGCCCACGACTTCAACAACATCCTCACCAGCGTCATCGGCTACCTCGTTTTGGGCGAGGAGCGGGCGCAGGTGCTGGGCGACGACCGCTTGCAGCGTCATCTTGCGCAGGCGCAACTCGCGGCGCAGCGGGCGCGGGACCTGATCGCGCAGATGCTGGCCTTCGCGCGCCGCCAGCACGGCCAGCCGCGGGTGCTCGAGCTGGTGCCCCTGCTGCAGCAGACCCTCGGCCTGCTGCGTCCGACCATGCCTTCGTCGGTGATCATCGAGGCCGACCTGCCGAGCATGCAGTCGGCCCCGCTTGCAGTGAACGTCGACCCCGTGCAATTGGCCCAGGTGCTGTTCAACCTTTGCATCAATGCACGCGATGCAATGGACAGCGAAGGCCGCATCTCGGTTCGCCTGTCTCAGACGGCGACCCCCGCTGGAACTGCGCATCGTGCAGGGCGCGAGTGGCCGGGGGATCTTGGATCGAGCTTTCGGTAAGCGACACGGGATGCGGTATGTCGGCCGAGCTGGTCGAGCGCATCTTCGATCCCTTCTTCTCGACGAAGGCGCCGGGGCAGGGCAGCGGCATGGGGCTCGCCATGGTTCACGGCATCGCGCATGAGCACGGGGGCACATCCGTCTGACCACCGCTGCCTCACGCGGTTCGTGCTTCACTGTGATGCTGCCGTTGGCCGCCGAGAGTGGCCGGGCCGAAGCTGCGCGCGTGCACGCCGCCGAAGTCCCTCGTGCAAAGGCCTCCATGAGCGGGCGGGTGATGATCGTCGAGGACGATCTGATGGTGGGCGACTACATGGTCGAGCAGCTTGCGGCCTGGGGACTTCAACCCGTGCTCGAACGCGAGCCGCTCACTGCGCTGGGTCTCCTGCAGGATGCCTCGTTCGACGTCGACTTGGTGATCACCGACCACACCATGCCGAAGATGACCGGGCTGCAGCTCGCACGCAGGGTCCGGCGTGAGCGGCCTGCATTGCCGATCTGGTCGGTGAGCGGAAATCTCGATGCCGATGCACTACGGAGCGCGGGCGTGACCCACACGCTCTCCAAGCCCATTCAGGTCGATAGCTTGAGGGCGCTGTTGCGCGCGACATTGGGCGGTGGCTGAGGCGCCATGCTTCGAGGCTCGGTCGGGGCATGCGTGTACTCGCCGTGTTTCAGTGACGTATCGGGGATGCGCCGCAAGCGCATCGGCGGGAGCACAATGCGCCGCATGAAGACCGCCAACCTGCTCATCGTCGACGACGACACGTCGGTACGCTCGATGCTGCTCGAATACCTGGGGGGACACGGCTACACGGTGCGCGGCGCAGCCGACGGCAAGGCGATGCGCGAGGCGATCGAGGCCGAATTGCCCGACCTCGTGCTGCTCGACCTGCGCCTGCCCGGAGAGGACGGCTTGAGCCTCGCGCGTTTCTTGCGGGAGCGCTACGACGTTGCCATCGTCATGGTCACCGCCTCCGACGACACCATCGACCGGGTCGTCGGCCTCGAACTGGGCGCCGACGACTACGTCGGCAAGCCGTTCGACCCGCGTGAGTTGCTCGCGCGTGTGAAGAGCGTTCTCAGGCGAATGCAGGCGCGGCCGGGGGAAAACGAGGCGCCGGTGGCGGGCGGGGCCGCGTCGGAGGCACGCAGGCAGCGCTTCGGCCGTTGCGAGATCGAGCTCGATTCACGCCTGCTGTTCGACCTGGCCAGCGGCGGGGAGGAAGTGCCGATGACCGCGATGGAATATGAGCTGATCCGCGTCTTCCTGGCCAACCCCAACCGGGTGCTCTCGCGCGACCAGTTGTTGCAACACACGCGCAACCGCGAGTGGGAGCCGTTCGACCGCTCGATCGACATCCGCATTGGCCGCCTGCGCCGCAAGATCGAGCCAGACCCTGCCGGCGAGCCGCGCTGCATACGCACCGTGCGCAATGTAGGCTACATGTACGTGCCGAACAGCAGCAACTGCCGGTGAGGCTTGCGCTGGGTACGGCCGTTGCACGCTCGTACCTGAAAGGACACGAGCATGAAACTGGTTCGCTACGGCCCGCCCGGCCATGAGTTGCCCGGCACCATCGGCATCGACGGGCGCGTGCGCGACCTGTCGATGCTGCTGCCCGATATCGGCCCCCGGCAGCTGAGCACGTTGAGCCTTCAGGCCCTCGCGCAATTGCGTCTCGAGGAGCTGCCGGCCGTGGAACCTGGCGTGCGGCCGGGATGGCCCCGTCGGCTGCACCGACCAGTTCATCTTCGACATCCCGAAGCGGGTCAGCTACATCAGCCACTTCATGACGCTTCAGCCGGGCGATGTGCTCGCCACCGGAACCCCGGCCGGTGTGGGGCTGGGGCAGAAGCCGCAGCCCTGGTACCTGAAGCCCGGTGATGAGATGCGCCTGGGCGTGGAGGGGCTCGGGGAGCAGCGGCAGCTGTTGGTGTCGATGGAGTAAAGGCAGGTGGCCACGGCCGGTGATGGCCTGGTGATGGCCGAGGCGGGGCACCATCGAGCGTCGGGAATGTGCGTTTAGGGATCGTTTAGGGATACCAGGGGATTGCCCCGGCGTGCCCGGCCGCTCATCATCGTCATTCGAATTCTTCCGGACGACGTCATGCGCAGCAAGCTCTTCCTGAGCTACAGCCGTGCTGATTCCAAGTGGCGTGAGCGCTTCTGCCGGCAGCTGCATGCGCTTGTCATGCCCGACGATCTGTGGGTGGATCTTCAGTCGATCGAAGGCGGCCAGGACTGGGAATCGCGCATCGACGAGGCGCTGGCCGAGGCGCGTTGCGCGCTGGTGCTCGTGACGCCGGCATACCTCGACCTCGACAGCTATTCCCGACGCGAGCTGGGGCGGCTCGCGCAGGAACAGCAGCGTGGACTGGTTCTGCTGCCGGTGCTGGTGGCCGACTGCCCATGGCAAAGCGTGCCGGCGCTGGCCAAAGTGCAGTTCCTGCGATGGCAGGGTGGGACGCGGCGCGTGCCCGCCGACCTTGGCGAGCGCGAGGAACTGAAGCCGCTCGACGAGGCCGGCCGCAACCTTGACCGCGCGGTGGTCGAGCTGTGCGAGCAGGTGAAGAAGACGCTGGGCGTTGTCGCGCAGACCACGCCGCAGCAAATGGATGAACTGGCCGCGGACGTGCGGCGCGTGCTCGGCGGGCAGGTGAACCTGGACGAGCCGATTCACAGCGGCGAGTTCTCGGTGCTGTACCGCGCCCGGCTGGGCGGCGAGCCGG
>DASTGE010000292.1:0-4960 GCA_035719405.1 Burkholderiaceae bacterium | reverse complement strand
AAACTCCAGTCGTACGTACCAGGGCGCTCGGTGCTGGCCGTGCACTCGTAAATCTGGACCCCCTGCGCATTCAACACCTGCGACAGCACTTGGCCTTCCGGGGGACGCAGAGCTGGCGGCAAAATCGGATCGGGCGGGAGGGGCGTCGACGCGCAGCCGACCAAGAAAAGCGTGAGGGCCGGCGCCATTTGCAGCCGGCGGACGAAGAACTGCTTCATTGTCGATTTCCTTCCCTGTCAACTGCGGTCGACGCAGACCTTCCTCGCGGGAAGGGAAGGCGGATTGTGCCGCAAGGAAGATTTATCCCTGCTGCGCCTGCGGCCTGTTCGCCATGTCGAGCAGATCCTTGAGCAACTTGTTGTTGATCCGCCCCCGGTGAACCTTGACATCGCGACCCAGGCGACGCTGCATCTCTTCCCACCTGGCGCCGAGCGCCTTCTGCGCCTCGGTCTTCACGTGTACGGCCGAGAACTTTCTCATGTCCCGGTTTCCTCTCACCGCATCGGCCGTCATCGGCGAGCAGGTGTGCAGATGGATATAAAGCCGAGGAGCCGGTGCCCCGTTGTTCAGAGGCTTCGGCGTGACCGCTATTTCGAAGAGAGTGCCGGCGTCACCTCGCGTTTCGTGCGACGGCAGCATCACCGGTGGGGCCACTTCAGCCAGCTCTTGCAGGGCGAGCAGGCGTTCGAGGTGTTTTTCACCGGGGAAGGAGTACCGTTTGATTTCATCCCATTCGCGACGCGTCACCTGATTCGACAGTACCTCCAATGCCGCGATACGGTCTGCCAGGGCAGCAGAAAGCTGCACCAACTCCGGGTCGCCGGTCTTGGTCTCGGGGAGCGAGGCCAGCGCACGGTGTGCCGAACGCAAGCTGTTGACATCGCCGAACCACTTGGGCAGGGAGGATTGAACGCACTGGGCGATGTACTGAGGGTCGACGTTGTTGTTGTGCCTCAACAGGTCGACGGTCCTTGTGTCGAGTTGCAGAAAGCGGGCAATCTGCTCGGCGTCGCCATTCTCTGCCATGTCCCTTGTCACAGGAGACCTCATGAGAGCCTTCTGCCCGTCCTTCAAGGCCAGGGTTCGCTTGTCGGGGAGGGGCGCGGCCTTCGCCAGTGCCCCTGTCAGCACCTCTGGCCGAGAGTCGCCGCGCGGATGTTGGTTCCCTCTGGTCCGGGCCTGCGTGCCTGTGGACGATGTGGTGACGCTGCCGCGCGGCTTCCTTCTCGTGCTGCTGCTTTGCGCAGTGCCAGCCGAGGAAGAGGGGGTGCTGTCGGGCTGGCCCAAGGCCACCCTGCTCGACGACGACTGACGGCTCTCGGTTTTACGGAGCAAGTTCTTCACTCGCTCTATCAATTGCTTGTGTGACGAGGTGGCCTCGTCCGCCGCTCGCACGTACTCCTCGCCAATGCGCCATGTGTCCGAGTCCTCGTTCAGCGCTTGCACGACGGCGAGGGACATCTGCTGCGTGCCGCTCTCCATCAGCAGGCACACATGTTTCATGTCTTCAAGGGCGCCCGGGGCAAGTTCTGGATCGACTTCCTCCCGGTCGAGGATCACAATGGCAAGGTTGTAGATCGTTGCGATGGGGCCGCGCATCCATATGTCTTGCAAATCGAGCGCCGACTGGATTTCGTCGTCGAAGTCGGAGGCGCACGACGACATCATCCTGTGCAACAGCAATGCGATTCGCAGACTATCAACGACCGAGTGATGCAATGCCCAGTAATCCGCGTTGTCGGCGCCTTGGTCGGTGAAAATCCGATTTCGCCTGCCGTCCATCACTGCCTTGCGTGCGTCGCGCGTGCGGGCGAACGACTTGCGATATTCGGTGAGCTGTCGCTCGATCTCGGTCCTGTACGCCAGCACCTCCGGTCCGTTCGTCGGAATGGGTTGTTTCAGGATTTCCAGTGTCTCGTATTGATGCGGTCTCACAATCAGGAAACGGCAGGCGGCCCACGAAAGTTGGTCCTTCAGAAACTTCTCTTGTTTTCGGCGTTGCTCCCTGTTCGTGCCGGTTCCCCGAAGGTTTTCGAGCGCATCGAGACCGGCCTGCGCCCAGTCCATCGCCTGTTCCGAGGTCCGGGCTACGACGATATGCGGACCTTCGATGGGGCCGCTGCTCTCGAGCCTTTGTATGAGGGCCGTGTATTTATTGATGTGAGCCAGAGCGTTGTCGAGTTGCTCCTGCCAATTGACTTGTGAGGGCTGCGACGACGAGGCCTCCTGGCCGGCGGGCTGGCGAGGCGGAGGCATCACGGCGCGCGGCGGTGTTCTTCCAGCCCTTTGAGAACCCGACGACCGTGGCACGATGCCGATCGCCTGCATGGGCGCCTGCGTCTGCGGTCGCTCCCCGGGCGGCGACGCGCCGCCCGCCGTTTCGGCCTGTGTGGACGTTCCCTCCGGCGCCCCGGTCGGGCTTGGCGTGCCCCGAATTGCTCCTGGTCTCATGCGGACTCCTCGAACCTGTGAGGCGAGGACTGTAGGCAGGCACTTCATGCGGGCATGGAGCGGGGCGAATCGCAGACGTGTGCAAACGAAGGGACACCCCTCGGCTCCGGGGGGAAGGAAGCCAAAAAGGAGAGGTCCGGCATGCAGCGTGGCAATGCGTGGAAGGACCGACGTGCACACCAATGACGCGTTGTCGCGCGATTCGGACAGATCTCGTCCAGAAGCTGGCCGAGCCGGATCTGGTCTTGGACGATCAGGACCTTTATGGAGCACACTGCCTCTCACTCGATAGCGCGCCCCGACGCCGGCGCCATTGCGATGAGGGGAGAGCGTCCATTGCTGAAGCCGTTTTCAGATTGGCCAGAGGTTTGCCTCGGCGCGCGCGAGCGTGCCCGCGCATCGCGACAACTCGCTCCCTTTGCCATGAAGTTGCTTGCACGCTCGTTCTGCATCGCGCTGCTGACCGGCCTTGCCGCCGCGTCTTCCGCCCATGCAGAGCTTTCCGACGAGATTCAGGTCTACACCGACGACATCAACGAACCGGGCCGCTTCGGTCTCGAGATGCATGTCAACACGACGCCCAAGGGGCGCGCCACGCCGGACTATCCGGGCGAGGTCGTGCCAAATCACGGATGGCGCTTCACGCCCGAGTTTTCTTATGGGATGAGCCCAAATTGGGAAGCCGGCCTGTACCTGCCGGTAAGCCGGGACTCTTCCGGCAACACTCAGCTCGCGGGCGCAAAGCTGCGGCTGAAGTGGCTGCCTGTGAAGCCGTCCGACGGCGAGGCAGGCTGGTTCTTCGGCGCCAATGGAGAACTGTCTCGGCTGAAGAAGCGCTTCTCCGAATCGCGCACGAGCGCCGAGTTGAGGCTGATGGGTGGGTGGCGCAACCCCGACTGGCTGTTGGCCGTCAACCCGGTGTTCGGTTGGAATCTCTCCGATGGAATACGTTCCGCCACCGCCGATGTCTCGCTGGGCATCAAGGTGGCGCGCACGATCGGCAGGGACGTCGGGCTGGGTCTGGAGTACTACTCCGATCTCGGCAGCACTCGCCGCATCCTGCCCCTGAACCAGCAGAGCAACACGTTGTACGCCGCCCTCGACGCACGTGTCGGCGGCTGGGACATCAACTTTGGCATTGGCTGGGGCGTCACCAGGAGCGCTGACGATCTCACGGTGAAGGCGATCATCGGCGTTCCGTTCTAGGCAAGCCCTCAGGCTCGACTTACGGCCGCTGTTCGCCGTCGATCAGGATCGTGTCGGTCGGGGTTCGGGTGCAGAAGGTATGGATCTTTTCGGCGCGCACCAGCTCGATAAGCCTGTCGGCTTCGTCCGGCCGCACGATGAACTCCACCATCACAGGAAGTACTTCCGGCAGCTCGAAGAAACGCTGCTCATGGATGATCCCGTGCCGGCCATACCCGGCGACCGCGAGAAAGGCCGAACCTCCGTGGATGCCCATTTCCTTGGCGCGTGCGAGCAGCCACTCGAAGAGCAGGTCCTGCCCGTGCCTGCGTGGTTGGTGAACGTAGAAGCGCAAGATGACCGCATTCATGTTGCCTCCTTGCTCCCCTTGCCACCAAGACGGCGCGAAGCGTCAATAATGAGCTTCATGCCCGCGGATGCCAAGGCCTTTGCGACTCGCATTTGAAGGCATGTGAGGTACGGTCTCTTTGCAGGACGCCGCCCCGATTCGCGCACGGAGCCGGTCTGGAAGGCAACAGCTTCCGGAAAGGCTCACCTGTCGTTGATGCCGCACTTGCGGTAGACGTAGTTGTCGGGCAAAGACAACCGCCTGCAGGCTTGGACGGCCGGATGGTTTTCGAGAACCAGGCGATCCGCCATGGCACCCGCCCCACGGATCAGCGTCCTTTGCCATCCCGACAGGCGCCAGTCGACGTCCAATCCGAGCTGTGTGCGCAGCCCGGTCGGCAATAGCGCGATCGCAGCGCAGACGAGGGCGCGTTGCCAATGCCGCAAAGGCGCGGGAAGCACATCGACGTGGGTCATCAGCGCGAGGAATTCGGCGATCACCGGGCTGCCTTGCAGCATGGGCTGCATGCGACTGAGCACATCGTCAAATTCAGCATGAGAACAGGGGGCGTCGTTCGCTCCATACAGCGCGGCCACGGCCCGGCCCTCCGCATAGAACGTATCGCGCTGCGCATCGGTCAGTGGTCGGACATAGCGGCAATAGGCTTCAAGAAAGCCGAACGCGGCTGTGGCATGGACCCAGCACAAGAGTTCGGCATCGTTCGCGGCGTAGGGGCGGCCGTCGTCCGCCACTCCACTGACGGTGCCGTGACGCCGCACCACGCTCCCGATCAGCCGCTCGGCGCGACTGCGCGCACCGTACACAGTGAGCATCGCCGCATACGCGGTACGCTGCAGGCGCTCCATCGGCGCGCGTCGGAACGACGTGTGCTGCCACACGCCGGCTCGCACTCGCGGCTCGGCCAGTTCGAGTACGACCGCGGCCACGCCGCCGACGAAGAGCGAAAGCGGGTTT
>DASTGE010000291.1:0-2820 GCA_035719405.1 Burkholderiaceae bacterium | reverse complement strand
GATGACGCCATTGAGCAGGACCAGCCACCGATGATCGACGTTACCCCTAGGCATAGTCGGGGCTGAACCGGGCATTAGCCTAGTCCTCGCCCGCCGAGCACTAACGCGAGAACCACACAGATAGCCCTACGGGATCGGACTGGAACTCTAACGGTTTATCGAAAGCCCCCCGTCCCAAATCGTAAGCGCTGTTCAGCGGCCATCTATCAGATGACGGGGTGATCTGCGAGTCTGCGGTTCGGTTTGGACCGTTAGGCTTAGAATGGACACAGTGCATACTGCTATCACGGGGCCGGTAAGGCGGCTTGAGGTCTTCACCGGGGCCGGCCGTCGGCGGAAGTGGAGCGACGAGGACAAGGCGCGGATCGTTGCGGAGATCGTGTCGAGTGGGGACTCGGTGTGTTCTGTAGCCCGACGGTATGGATTGTCTCCGCAACAGTTGTTTGGCTGGCGACGTCAGTTGCGAGAAACAGCCGGCGGTCATCCCGAAGCGAGAGAAGTACAGTTTGTGCCGGCAATAGTAGATGCCGAGGTGCCGGCGCTAACTGTTGACCGGAGACAAAAGGCGCTGCGCTGCAAGGCCAAGGCTGCTGCCGGGATCATTGAGATTGAAGTCGATGGCATCACGATCCGGGCCGGTCGTGGAGCGGACGCGACGATGATTGCTTCGATCGTCCGGGCGCTGAAGGCGAGCCGGTGATTGGCCCGTCGGGTGCGGTCCGGGTAATGGTGGCGACCAAACCGGTAGACTTCCGCAAGGGAATGGAAGGGCTGGCGACCCTGGTGCGCGAGAGTATGGCGGCTGATCCATTCTCAGGTGCTGTCTATGTGTTCCGGGCCAAGCGGGCTGACCGGATCAAGCTGGTGTTTTGGGACGGAACGGGTCTGTGCCTGTTCACCAAACGGCTCGAGGATGGGATCTTTCGCTGGCCGAAGATCGATGACGGTGTGATGCGCCTATCGGCGGCGCAACTGTCGGCCCTGCTGGAAGGGCTCGACTGGCGGCGGGTCCACGAGACCCGGGAGACGTCGGCGCCGACGCAAGCCGGATAGTTGTTCGCAAGGCTGCGGCGAAGTGAATCAGGGGCGTCGAGCGCGTCGCCAGATGATGGCGAATATGTTTTGAATCGCGTGTGAGAGACGCCCTGCCTGACGATCCCGAGACGTTGAAAGCGATGCTCCTTGCCGAGCGGTGTGAGAGCGAACGGCTGCGTCAGATCATCAAGGAATTGCAGCGACACCGGTTTGGACGGCGGGCAGAGACGCTGCCTGAAGATCAGATGTTGCTGGGCCTCGAAGACGTCGAGCAGGCCGCCGCGGACATCGAGACTGCGCAGGACGTCCGCGCACCGGAAGGCCGCGAGGCGCGCGCTCGCAAGCGCCAGATCAACCGTGGCGCCTTGCCGACGCACCTGCCGCGGATCGAAGTCGTCGTTGATATTGAAAATAAGATCTGCCCCTGTTGCCAGGGCGAGCTGCACCGGATCGGCGAGGATAGAAGCGAGCGGCTGGACTTGGTCCCGGCGCAGTTCCGAGTCCTCGTCACCCGGCGTCCCAAATATGCTTGCCGGGCTTGCGAGGACGGCGTCATGCAGATGCCGGCTCCAGCCAGGCTGATCGAGGGCGGATTGCCGACCGAGGCCACCGTCGCCCAGGTTCTGGTGTCTAAATATGCCGATCATCTGCCGTTGTACCGGCAGACCCAGATATACGCCCGCCAAGGCATTGAACTCGATCGTTCGACACTGGCGGACTGGGTGGGCCAAGCCGCCTTCCACCTGCGTCCGTTGCATGAGCGCCTTCTTGGCAGGCTCAAGCAACGGCCAAAGCTGTTCGCCGACGAGACGACGATGCCGGTGCTCGATCCCGGCCGCGGGCGCACCAAAACCGGTCAGCTCTGGGCCTATGCGGCGGACGACCGGCCGTGGGGCGGCGCCGATCCGCCGGGTGTCGCCTATGTCTATGCCCCCGATCGCAAAGCCGACCGACCGATCGCCCATCTTGCAGGCTTCAACGGGATCCTGCAGGTCGATGGCTATGCGGGCTACGGCAAGCTCGCCGAGCGTAGCGAGGTTCAGCTTGCATTCTGCTGGTCGCATATGCGGCGTAACTTCTACGAACTTGCCACCCCCGGTCCTGCGCCCATCGCAAGCGAGGCGCTTCAGCATATCGCCGAGTTCTATGCCCTCGAGAAGGACATCCGTGGCCGCAGTGCTGAGGAGCGCCGACTTATACGGCAGCAGAAAAGCCGGCTGCTGGCGGACGCCTTCGAGCGATGGCTCCGCGCAAAGCTCGCGTTGATTAGCCAAAAAGGCAAGCTGGCCGACGCCATCCGCTATGCGCTCTCACGCTGGGAGGGCCTGACGCGCTTCATCGATGATGGCCGTATCGAGCTCGACAACAACGCTGTCGAGCGCTCGATGCGTCCGATCGCGCTCAACCGGAAAAATGCACTGTTCGCAGGCTCCGACGGCGGCGCCGAGCACTGGGCGATCATAGCCTCCCTGGTCGAAACCTGTAAGCTGAACGAAATCGACCCGCTGGCCTACCTGACCGACGCGCTCACCAGGATCGTCAATGGTCATCCGAATAGGGAGATCGACCAGTTGCTTCCCTGGGCTTACTGCCGTCACGACCTCAGAGCTGTGGCCTAAAAACAGCGCTTACGTTAGTGCCGCTCATACGCGTTAGTTCTCGGTGCAACACTGGCTTTCAATGTTTTAGCGCGCCTCACCTCGTTTACTTGAACGTGGCGGGTGGACGACCAGGACCTGCCCAGGCAGCTTCTATGTCGAGGTGTAGAGCGCGCATCGCCGCGAG
>DASTGE010000290.1:0-3742 GCA_035719405.1 Burkholderiaceae bacterium | reverse complement strand
TCAAATGGATTTCCTCCAGCATGAACGTAGAGAAGTCCCGCGCTTGCACTCCTGCAAGTCGCTCCCCGAAGCGCGCCGCCCCGCTCCCCTCCACCTCCGGCACGCTGAGGTCTCGCGCTCTTGTCGAGGCGAAGCAACTGTTGGACCTTTTGAAGCATGTCGCCGAGAACAAGCGGTTGGGCCTGCCCTTGATGCACGACATGAAGAAGGCAACCGGCATCTCGGAGATGGCCGCATGGGACTGGATCAAGCCGGATGGAACCTTGAAGCGCAAGCCCAGGGCGATATCGAGACTGCCGGGATATACCGAATGGCGCGAGGAGCTTTGCAATGTGCTGCACCGACTCGGCGATCCCACTGAGCTGCCGGGCTCACTCACCACCGCCGATCTGGTGAAGCTGGTCGAGGCCAGGAAAGAACATCCAACGACCGGGGTAGCCGCCCTCGCGCGCCTGACAGGAATGGACGCGATTTCCGTGCACCGCGTCTTCGACCGAGAACTCTTTGCCGTCAGAAACGACACACTCCGCACTCTTCCGGATTACGCCGAGCAGTGGCAGGCATTGCGGAAGGGGCTGCGCGAGATCGGTCATGCACAACGCGCCGCCTCGCTGCCGAAGCCCGAAACACCCGCTGAAACGTTTCTGCGACACCTGGAGGAACACCTCTATCTCATTCGCCTGGTCGTTTGCGAGATGCAAGGTGACGCAACGCTTTGCGCCACGACGGCCGCGCGGAATGTCACTGCCTCTAGCGTGGTGAAAAACCTGGCCGAAAAGCTCGTGGGCCGCGGAGGCACGCTGCGAAGCGTCGGGCAGATCACCGCCGGGGTACCAGATCTCGATCAAGAGCAGATCAGAAAGCTTCGGCATTTGCTGCGTCGAATCGAGACCAAGCCGTCCTCTCATTCGATGGTGACAACAATGCTGAAGGCGCGACTGTCACGGGCGTCGAGGATCTTCATCCTGCACGACTCCCAGGAAGTCGGTCCATCCTGGAAGCCCAAGTCATTGAAGACGATGTACGCGAACAACCGGCAACTGGTTGCCGAGCCGCGCTCCTTCAAGCGCGAGCGCGAAACGCAGGTCCTGCGTTGGCTGTCGACGGCAATCAAGGACCTGTTCCCGACCTCCCGCGAAATCCAGGCTTACTGGGACGCCGACGAGCGGACGATATGGCTCTCTTCCAATCTGACCCCGGTCAACAGGAAGATCACGACATTCTTCAGGAACAGGAGCCTGCTCGACGCACTGTCAGACAAGGCACCTGCAAATGCCACACCCCGGACGTCAAGGCACCGCTCCAAACTGCGAGAGGCACTTCTCAGGGTCGAGGCCGAGTCAGATGGCCGCGAAGTACCCGGCGGCAAGATGATTGTGCAGAGCAATTCAGGAAGAGACACTGTTCTGGAAGCACTCCTCAGGCGGCGCATCCGTGTTCCGACGAGCCAGGTGATCAGCGACACGACCGGCGCAGCCATCCTGCTGCATGCAGAGCGGCGAATCAAGAAGGCGTTCGAGGAGTTTCACAGGGAGACGGGACGCCAGATCGACATCCGCTTCATGACAGGCGTCATGCGTCCCTGCGGCATTTGCGCCAGGGACCTTGGTCTTCCTCCTCAGGGCCATCGCGGCCCGTTCTGGCTCTCGAACGCGACAAGCGAAGGCTACTCCATCGACGCAGTGATCCAGGATAATCTGGAGGCCGGCATTGGAACGACGGTTTCCGAATTGCGCGAAGGAACATTGAGCCTGTACGTCAATACCGACAGCGAATCGGACTCCGAAGGCGAGGTCGGCGAACAGCGCTTGGGCAAGCGCAAGCTGTACGACATCGAGGGGATGGAGTGCGACCGTGATAACGCCCCCGCGGGCGCGCCCCGGTCAGATGAGTCATGGCCCATCGCACCTGAGGATCGAGACTTCATCCGCGCTTTTGCACGACAGTCACGGTTGGGCCCTCATCAGGCCCGCGGGGCACTGCGCGAGGCGGTCATGGCTCAGGCCGAGCGCTTCACCAACGTCGCCTGGCATCGCGACGATGCATTTGCCGACTTCGATACGATGCTGGAGGCGATTCATCGCGAATTCGGCGTCGATCTCGCACGAGCCATTCGTGTGGCGGGTGACCTCGGCGACTCCCTGCAGGACCGAGTGTTCCGCATCACGGTCGCTCGCCGCCAGACCGAACTTCAGCATTTGCAGGCGCAGGCGCAGCAGGTCACTGACTTCCTGCGAATGCAGCTTGGCGTTCCTTTGCCGTTCGAAGTGCCGACCGGCAGGCATCAGATCCAGCAGGTTCTGCAAACGCTGCTCGACGAGGGCTCACGCCGCTTCAAGCAGTTCATGCGGCGGATGCACAGGAACGGACTGTCGAAGCCGAAAGAAGACGATGAAACAGTCTTGCCGATCGCCCAGAGATATGCCGAGTTGAGGCGCGCATCGTCCCTGCTCGGATGGCTCCCCACAGAGAGTTCGCCTACTCATGCACTGCCGGATCGGGATTGTCCGGAAGGACACGTCTGGCACCGGGAGCAGGTGGAGCGTCTGTTCACACCCGGTCGGGCCGTTGCCGCACTCTCCAGCCCGGATCTCGGCAAGGAGACCTCCTACAACATCTGTTGGTTCGACTCCGTCGCCCAGCTCAAGCTGGGCAAGCGCCGGGGCGAATGGAGCGACCGGGATCGCGGTCTCGTCGAATACCTCGCCCTCAGGCTGCGCCAGGCCTCGGACGCGCTGGGAATGAGCCAGAGGGACGAGATGTTCGAAGGTGACAACGGCGCAATGCACATGATCGCGCGCGCGCTGGAGCTTCAGATTCACATCTTCCGGCAATTGCCGCATGGTGCGGCCCTCACGCCACTGCAGTCCGCCGGATCCCCTTCGGATCCCGCGGTCTACCTCTGGTGCGACGACACTCACTATGTTCCGATGTGGCGCAGGCACCGGCCTCCCATCGAACGTTCCCCCATCACTTCAGTCAACAACAGACGAAGGCAGAAGCGCCCTCGCCTTTAGGGACCATTAAGAAATAACTTATACATTTCTGCTGAATCGGTTAGGCTTGCGGTCGATGCAAGCCGACTCGCCAATTGGGCAACGCTGGGAACTGATGCGGGCTCATCTGGATGAGCGGCAGCGGCGAGCGCTCGCCGCTGCCGAAGCCAAGGTGATCGGACGCGGCGGTGTGTCGCAGGTCGCTGCTGCCACGGGCTTGGCGCGCAGCACGATCGTGTCGGGCATGGAAGAGTTTGAAGGCACGAGCAACGAGTTCCTGCCGGGTGCTCAGTTGGCCCCGCCCGCGGCGACTCGGCGTGCCGGAGGCGGTCGCAAGCCGCTCACGCAGAAGGATCCGACGTTGGTGGCTGACCTGCTCGAACTGGTCGAGCCGACCACGCGCGGCGACCCGGAGTCGCCGTTGCGTTGGAGCTGCAAGAGCCTGCGGGTGTTGGCCGAGGAACTCCAGAAGCGGGGCCACGTCGTCAGCCACGTCGTGGTGGGTCAACTCCTGAAGTCCGAGGGCTTCAGCCTGCAGGGCAACGCCAAGGTGATCGAGGGCAGCCAGAGCCCGGACCGCAACGCTCAGTTCGAGCACATCAACGCACCTGATCAGCAAGATGGTTCAGCTAAGCGAACGGCTCGAAGTGGGCATGGATTCGTATTGCAGGCAACCCTCGCGATCCTGTCGAGAATCGATCGCAGGTTAAATCGACGGTTGAACAAATACTGTACTTGAGCGAGAT
>DASTGE010000289.1:0-2629 GCA_035719405.1 Burkholderiaceae bacterium | reverse complement strand
GAAAGTCGTCGAAAGGAAAGCCTGAGCAGTTCCAGCTGGCGTGGGACGGGCCCGGGCTTGTCGCCGGCGTCGACGAGGCCGGACGCGGGCCGTTGGCAGGTCCGGTCGTCGCGGCCGCGGTGATCCTGGACGGCGCCAGGCCGATCCGCGGCTTGAAAGACTCGAAGGTGCTTACCGAGGCGAAGCGGGAGAAGCTTTACGACGAGATCCGGGCCAAAGCGCTGTGTTGCGGGATCGGGGAGGCGACTGTCGAGGAGATCGACGAGATCAATATCCTGCAGGCAACCCTGCTGGCAATGCGGCGGGCGGTCGAGGCGTTGCGCCTCACGCCTGCCAAGGTGCTGGTCGACGGCAACCGGCTGCCGATGCTGCGTGTGCCGTGCGAGGCGATCGTCAAGGGCGATGCGACCGTGAAGGCGATCTCCGCCGCATCGATCCTCGCCAAGGTGCATCGCGACCGGCTGTGTCTGCAGCTCGATGCGCTTCATCCCGGCTACGGGTTCGCGGGCCACAAGGGCTACGCGACACCCGAGCATCTTGCCGCGTTGAAGCTGAGGGGCGCGTGCGAGATCCACCGTCGCAGTTTCGCCCCGGTGCGCGTCGCCCTTGGTCTGTCCGTCAAGGAGTCGGTCAGCGTCGGTGAGGCCGTCGACGATTGACACGATTGGCCAATTGATTGACTGATTGACTGATTGACCTGATGCAGCCGGCCCTCGTCCGCTCCCGCGACAATCCGTTGCTCGTCAAGCTGCGCAAGCTGGCGCATGACGGCGGGGCATATCGCAAGTTCGGCGAGTTGTGGCTGGAGGGAGACCATCTGCTGCGCGCATGCGTGCAGCGAGGGGGCGTGCTGGAGCAGGTGGTGATCGGTGAGTCCGGTTGGGCCCAACCTGCGTTGCGTCATCTTGCCGAGCAGGGGCGTCGCGTCGTGCTCATGCCTGACGCGCTGCTGCACGGCGTCAGCGCACTCGAATCGCCGCCTCTCATTGGGGCGCTCGTTGCGCTGCCTCCCATCCCGGCCATCGAGCCGGGCATCGCATCGGTCGTGCTCGACCGACTTCAGGATGCCGGCAATGTGGGAAGCATCCTTCGCAGTGCAGCGGCATTCGGCATGCGGCAGGTGCTGGCACTCAAGGGCACCGCAGCACTGTGGTCGCCGAAGGTGCTGCGTGCGGGGATGGGTGCGCATTTCGCACTCAGGCTGATCGAGGGCCTGCAGGTCGACGATCTGCGCGTGCTGACGGTGCCGCTCATCGCCACCAGCTCTCATGCGGACCGCACGATCTCAGACGGACGTCTGCCGTCTCCCATGGCCTGGGTGCTGGGCCACGAGGGGCAGGGCGTGCAGAGCGGGTTGCTGCAGCGTTGTGCTTTCACCGTGCGCATTCCCCAACCCGGCGGCGAGGAGTCGCTCAATGTCGGTGCGGCGGCGGCAGTGTGCCTGTACGAGGCGGCGCGGCAGCAGGCTCAGTAGATCAGCCGGTCAGGTCTGATGTCGCGCAGGATGGTGGTGGCGATCTCCTCGATCGACTTGTGAGTTGACGACAGCCAGGAGATGCTCTCCCTGCGCATCATGGCCTCGGCCTCGTTCACTTCATAGCGGCAGTTTTCAAGCGACGCGTACTTGCTGCCCGGGCGGCGCTCATTACGGATATTGCACAGGCGATCAGGGTCGATGGTCAGGCCGAAGCACTTGCGCTTGTGGCGGGTGAGCGCCGACGGCAGCTTGGCACGCTCGAAATCGTCGGGGATCAATGGATAGTTTGCCGCCTTGATGCCGTGCTGCATCGCCAGGTACAGCGAGGTCGGCGTCTTGCCGCTGCGGCTCACCCCCACGAGGATCACGTCGGCTTCCTGCAGGTTGCGGGCCGATTGCCCGTCATCATGGGCGAGCGAGAAGTTGATGGCCTCGATGCGATCGTTGTATTCCTGGCTCTTTGCGGCGTCTGAAAAGCGGCCGACGCGATGGCTCGACTTCATACCGAACTCGACTTCCAGCGGTTCGACGAAGGTGCGGAACATGTCGAGGACCAGTCCCCTGCAATCGCCGGAACAGACGATGTTCCTCACCTCGTCGTTCACGAGCGTGATGAAGACGATCGATCGCTTGCCTTCTCGCTCGGTCGTCTCGTTGATCTCGTGGACCACCTGCAGCGCCTTGTCGACGCTGTCGATGAACGGGCGCCTGACGTGGCGCGGTTTTGCGGCGAATTGCGCGAGGATGGAGTTACCGAAGGTTTCGGCCGTAATGCCGGTGCCATCGGACACGAAGAACACGGTTCGGTTGGGCATGAGGCGCGTTTCGTTCTGTAGGCGGCTTCCGGCGATCATAGGGCGGCTTGCGAACGGGAATGCGCGGGCCACTTAGAATTGGCCTCAAATGTCCCGCAAGCCGGCTCCGCTTTCCACCTTCCAAGAATCCACCAGAAACGGGTGGGCTGGCGCGCGCGCGGCTGAAACGGCGGGATCGCAGGTTTTCTTACATCACGGAGCTTTCCCATGTCTCAATCCCGCCTGGAGACGACCGCCCTGGTCGTACCGTTCGAACAACTGAGGATGACCGACGTCGAGGCGGTCGGCGGCAAGAACGCCTCCCTCGGCGAAATGATCAGCCAACTGGCAGCCTCCG
>DASTGE010000288.1:0-15655 GCA_035719405.1 Burkholderiaceae bacterium | reverse complement strand
TGAACGCGGTCGCCGAGCTTCGCACCGGGCTTGAACCGCACGCCCTGCTTGCACAGTTGCAGGCCATCGAGCTGCGCCACGGCCGCGAGCGGCCGTATCGGAATGCGCCGCGAACTCTCGACCTCGACCTGCTTCGCTACGGCGATCGCCGCCTCTCGACGCCCACGCTCACACTGCCGCATCCCCGCATGGATGAGCGGGCGTTCGTGCTGGTGCCGCTGGCCGAACTCGCTCCCGAACTCGTGCCCGCGAAGAGTTTGCGGGCGCTTGCGTCGCAAGCCATCCAGCGTCTTCTCTGACAGGCTGAAACGGCGCCCCGAGGCATCAATCTTTCCAGGAGTGAAGGATTGGCCGGTTCCTGGGGCCCGTGTGAAAGGCTTCACGAGCGGTGCGAAGTGTCTTGATACAAGCGCCCGCTGTATTCGCGCTGGCCTTTAGTTCTTCTGAGGGATGCCGATCCCCAAGAAGTTCTGAGCTGTGTGCGAATCAAATGAACGACCGGCAACATTCTGCGTCGCTTCCTCACCGTCTTCAGTGGCGGCGGAGAGGGGCGAAGCGATCCTCCCTTGGTTTCACCTTGATCGAGTTGATGGTGACGGTGGCCATCATCGCGATCCTCGCCAGCGTGGCGTTACCCGCCTACACCGACTACGTGATGCGGGCCAAATTGTCTGACGGCACCAGCGCGCTGGCGATGATGCGCGCGCGCATGGAGCAGTTCTACCAGGACAACCGCACCTATCAGTCCGGTCCCTGCACCACCAACAGCAGTTCGCCGAAGGGCTACTTCACCATTGCGTGCTCGACGGCCAATGCGACGATCTACACCATCACTGCCACCGCCTCTGCGGACAGCGGCATCAGCGGCATGGTCTACACGCTCGACAGCTACGGCAATCGAACAACGACCGGAGTTCCTTCGGCGTGGGGAAGCGTGCCGGCCTGCGGCGCTTCTCAGTGGGTCATCAAGCGCGGCAGCTGCGACTGAACAACCACATATGCGCGGCTTCTCGTTGATCGAACTGATGATCGTGGTGGCAGTGCTTGCGCTGCTGCTGGCTTTCGGCATGCCGGCCCTGAGCACCTGGGCCGTAGACGCGCGCATTCGCAGCGTGGCCGAGTCCCTTCAAAACGGTTTGCGTCTCGCGCAGTCTTCTGCGCTGCAGCGCAACCGCATCGGCGTGTTCACGCTCACCGAAGCCACTCCGTCATGGCAGGCAACGCCGTCGGCCAACGGCATCAACTGGTACGTGCGAACGCTGCCGCTTGCTGGCAGCGACGAGGCCGGCAGCACCCGCGCGAGCGACTTCTACATCGAGGGCAATGCCGTCTCTTCTCAAAGCGGCATTTCAGTGTCAGACGGCCCGGCTCAACTGTGCTTCAGCCCGCTCGGCGTCCAGACGACAGCGTCCGGCAGCTACGGTTCTCTCGACGTTTCGTGCAGCGTGAGGAATCCCGCCACCTACAAGGTCTCGTCCGGAGTGCCGGGCTCGCGAAGTATGAATGTCCTCGTTTATCCAGGGGGGAGGGTGCGCATGTGTGACCCGTCCAAGCCCTTGTCTTCGGAGACGCCCTATGGTTGCTGAGCGAATGCCTTGCAAAAGTCATCTGCCCGCTGCGCGTGGCGTGGTGCTGATCGAGGTGCTGGTCGGGCTGCTGATCTTCGTGGTGGGAGTGCTCGGCATCATCGGGCTGCAAGCCAAGGCTCTGCAGTACTCGGTGCAGTCCGAAGACCGTTCCCGTGCAGCACTGCTGGCCAACGACTTGGTCGCGTTGATGTGGGCCAACGGCACGACCTCGCTGCCCGAGGCCACCCTGAATGCCTGGCGGGCGCGCCTCACGAATGCTGCAACCGGCTTGCCGGACGCAAGGGCGACCATCAGTGACCCTGACGCGAACGGCCTCGTCACGATCACGATCACATGGAAAGCCGTCAGCCGCACGAGCGATAGCGACGCGAACAACAAATACCAGACCACCGTGGTACTGACACAGACAAGCGCGCCCAGGCCATGACGATACGCTGCACAAAGCGCCGCATTCGCGGCATGACCCTGGTCGAGCTGATGATTGGCCTGCTGGTCGGCATGCTGCTCACGCTGGCCGCCGTCGAGGTGCTGTCGACCTTCGAGGGCCGGCGTCGCACGCTCACGTCGGTAAACGACATCGAGCAGGCAGGGCAAGTGGCTCTCTACAAGATTGATCACTGGCTGCGAGGGGGCGGTGCGGGACTGCCGCAGGCCACGCGAAGCGTCGCGGTTGCAACGGGCGACCAGGCGAATTCCTTCCTGTATGGCTGCCCGCTGCGTGTGGCCAAGTCCAACACCAAGTCCAAAACTCAGCTGTTGCCCCTCACACGAAGCCTCGACGCGCCATTCGACAAGGTGTACGACCTCACGAACGGCGTTGTGCGGCTGCTGCCAGTGTTGATTCTGCCCGGCGCTTCCACACCGGGAATGAGCGGTCAAGCGTCTGATGTGCTGCTGATGATGACGGGACTTGGCGAAACAGGGGCCAGTGTCGCAATGTCGGTCGGAGCGCTTCCCGGCGACTCGTCATTGCCTCTGCGCAGCACGCTCGACTTCGCCGCCAATGACCTCGTGCTGGTGGCAGACCAGCAGCCGGCCGACAACGGCAAGTTGAAGCCGTGCATGGTCGAGCAGGTGGCCAACACGTTCACCAGCCCGGGCTCATCGCTCACGCTCGACGGCGAGTACTACAGCGCCACGATCGGCAGCACATCGTTGTCCGGCAACTTCAGCAGCGACAGCATGGCAATCAACCTCGGGAACGCCGGCACCCGGATGCCATCGTTCTTGCTGCTGGGCGTAGGTGACAACGACGTGCTCTACAGCTATGACCTGCTGCAGCTGCCCGACAGCGCGAGGAAGGCGCAGGCAGACGGCGTGTTTGAGTTGCATGCGCTGTATGGGGTGGACAACAACGGCGACGGCGCCGTCGACGCGTGGGTTTCGCCGTCCAGCGGCAGCTATTCGCTGGAAGTCCTCGCCGCCGGCGATCAGACGGCAGCAACCAACCTCGCGCGCATCAAGGCAGTCCGCGTGGGATTGATCATGCGCACTTCGCTTCCCGAAAAGGATGCTGTCACCACGGGGCCGCTCGTGCTCTTTCCCGATCTCCCCTCCGACCTGAAGTACACGCGCGCGCTCAAGGGCGAAGAGACCCATTACCGCTACCGGACGATGGAGGCAATCGTCCCGGTCCGCAACAACCTGCTGCTGCAAATGTGAGTTACCGGATGAACCGCCTGCCTCGCATCGCTGCCATGCGTGCTTCGCGCGGAGTCGCGATGCTGATTTCGCTGATGACGCTGCTTCTGCTGATGATCGGCGCCGTTGCAATGGTCCGCTCGTTTGGTACCACCTCTGCCTTGTCCGGCAATCTTGCCTTCAGGCGCGACCTTTCCAATGAAGGCGAGCGCGGTATCGCGGCGGCCATCGCGCTGATGAAGACGGGCGCGCTGAGCACCCCGTGGTCACGCATTTCCAATGCGCCGGCCTACAACTATTCGGCAACAAGGCTGCCGACCAATTCGGACGGGATCCCTGTAATGCTGGTCAACGATACGATCTTCGGTTACAGCGGGGTGACCGGCGCCGACATCGAGGACAGCGTCCTCGGCATCAAGGTCAGGTATGTGGTCGATCGCCTGTGCACCACCGCCGGCGACTTCAACGAGGCAACGTGCGTGACCGGCGCCGGCGCACAGGATCGCGGCGGCAGCCCGACAGAAAAGCCTTCCGGGCAGGTCTACCCGCTCTACCGCATCAGCGTTCGAGTTACGGGGCCGCGGAACACGCAGGCCTACTTCCAGACCACCGTTGCCTCCTATTGAAGGAAGAACGTCGAGATGATGAAGTCCTTGTCGACCCTCGCCTCGCTTCGCGGCCCTCGCGCAGCCCTCGCGGTTACCGCTGTTCTCCTGCCCAGCGTCGCAGCAGCCCTCGAATTGGCTGACAGACCTCTTTTTTCGGACAAATCTGTCCCCGGAAATGTGATTCTGGCTTTGTCGGTCGAATATCCGACAGCGACGACGCCGGCATATGCCAGCACAACGGCATACACGCCTGTCAAAGCCTTCCTCGGGTATTTTGACCCGGACAAGTGCTATTCGTACGTCCCCGTGAAGAAGGGAGACGATGACTACTCGAACAGCTACTTCACGCCTTACAGCGCGGCCAGCGGCCATACATGCAGTAGCAGCAGCGCGGTTCCGCTGTGGAGCGGGAACTATCTCAACTGGGCGTCGATGCAGACGCTGGATACGTTCCGTTGGGTGCTCACGGGTGGCTATCGGAGCACAGATACCGTCACGACCACGATCCTTTCGAAGACCTACGCCGCCCGCGACAGCGTTTCAGACATACCGGAAAAGGAAGTGAATGCATCGCTGCTGGCAGGCGCGACGCCGTTCACCTCCGCCGAGTGGACCGCCGGCGCCTTCACCAGGCTGCGCAACCTGGGGACCAGGATGTGGATCAGCGGTAGCAGGTCGGACTTGATCACGGGCAAAAATACGAAGGGTGCCAAACCCTACACAGGGCAGACCTCCTACGCACACAATTCCGGCGCCGGGTATGCCGATCCGGACAAGACCTACGAGATCTACATCAACATCAAGGTCTGCGACCCGACAGTCGGGCTTGAGGAAAACTGCGTGGCGTATGGGTCTAACTACAAACCCGAGGGGCTGCTGCAGAAATACTCCTCGAAGCTGCGCTTCTCCGCGTTTGGCTACTACAACCACAACGGCAACGAGACCCAGCAGCGAGACGGTGGGGTGATGAGGGCCCGCATGAAGTACATTGGCCCCACACAGCCGGTTCCGCTATCGAGCCCGGTCAGCAACAGTCATGCGGAATGGGACTCCTCCACTGGAGTGATGATCTCGAATCCGGACCCTCAGGATGCGAGCGCCACTGAGTCATTCGCCGCTGCGGCGGGATGGAACGTGACAATCCCCAACAGCGGAGTCATGAACTACCTGAACAAGTTCGGCTATTCCGCGAAGTCGTACAAGGAGATGGATCCGGCGAGCGAGCTTTACTACGCGGCGCTGAGGTATTACAAGAACCTTGGAAACGTAAGCTCCTACACCACCCTTGGCAATGCAGGCGATTCGACCACGGCAGCCAAATGGCTCGACGGTTTCCCCGCGATCACGAGCGACGATGTCTGGAAGAAGTCGCTGACTGATCAGACTGCCTCTTACGGCAGCCCCATTCTTTACGCCTGCCAGAAGAGCTTCATCCTCGGAATCGGCGACGTCAACACCCACCGCGACGGTAACCTGCCAGGCAGCGTGTTGCGCAGCAGTCTGGAGCCGCCAATGCCGCCGGAGGTGGCAGCCGATGCCTCCGTCAACGTGAAGACCGCGACCGACATGACGGGACGGCTGGAAGGCCTCCCAGTCGAGACGCCGCTGGGCGAGTACTACGGCGACGTCCTCGAACGGACCTGCCCCGACACCGAGCATCTGTGCCACACGTACTACATCGCCGGTCTTGCGTACGATGCACATACGCGCGATATCCGTCTGGACCTTACCGGTTCACAAACCGTGAGTACCTACTGGATGGATGTGGTGGAGGATCAGATCTACATGAGGAAGAACCAGTACTGGATGGCCGCCAAATACGGTGGCTTCGAGTTGCCGGACAACTTCTCTCCCTACAGCGACAGTAACGGGCCGAGCACATTGCCGGATTCCTCCTGGTACACGACGCATGACACCATAAAAGTCGACAAGAATTTATTTTGGTACTCGACCAACAGCGGCGACACAGATAAGCGGCCCGACAATTACTTCCCCGGGGATCGTCCTGAAACCATGAAGTCTGGGTTGGTCCAGGCGTTTGCGAAGATTGCGAGCGAAGCCGACCACTCGACCAGCACGGCGCTTTCACTCGCCTCGCCCAATGTCAAAGACGGCGCGATCAATTACGCGACGACGTACAGTCCAAAGGACTGGACCGGCCAACTCGTCGCCTCCACACTGGGCTTCAACTCCAGCGGGGTTCCGACGATTGCGCCCCTTTGGGACGCCCGCGATGTCCTGGAAAAGATGATCACCCCGACTGACACCTCGTCGCGCAAGATCGTCACCTGCTGCACCGACCATGGAGCGGCGCTGCCTTTCACGTTTGCGACTCTCAGTACGGCCACTCTCGATTCGCGCACGAATCTCGCTTCGTTCATGAAGGTGCCCGGTGTGGCTGAGGCGTCGCAATCCACCGCGAACTACATCGAGTACCTCCGCGGAGCGAGCAGCCAAGAACTTGCCAATGGTGGCGTCTACCGCACCCGATCGCATCGCCTCGGCGACATCGTGAACTCCAAGCCGGTTCCGGTGTCTGCACCTCACGCCCGCTATTACGACGTCTACAACCCCGGTTACACCGAATTCAAGCACGGTAAGGCAGGAGGGCGCCCGACCGTGGTTTACGTCGGGGGCAATGACGGCATGCTGCATGCCTTCGATGGCACTGCGGGTACGTCCGACTCGGGGCACGAGCTTTTCGCCTACATCCCCAGCTTCCTCTACGGCACCAGCAGCAGCGCCGCGACCAGCGGATTGGCATCGCTCGGCAACCCCGGCTATTCGCATCACTATTTCGTCGACGCGACGCCTGAAGTGCGCGACATCGATTTCAACCGCACGCATGGCTCCGCTGGCACCGCGCCAGATTGGCGCACTCTGCTGGTAGGCGGCCTCGGCAAAGGCGGCAAGGGCTATTTCGCGATCGACGTTACCTATCCGCGCGACTGGAGCAGCGACACAGCCGTAGCGGGCAAGGTGCTGTGGGAGTTCAGCGATTCTCGCCTGGGCTACACCTACAGCACGCCCACCCTCGTCAAGACAAGGAAGTACGGGTGGGTGGTGGTCTTTACTTCCGGCTTCTCCAACAGCGACGGCAAGGGCTACTTCTTCTTCGTAAATCCGCGAACGGGCGTTGTTTTGGAAGCGGTGGAGACTCCTGAAGGTTCGGAAGCGCAGCCTTTGGACATGGCCTTTCATACTGCGTTCATTCCCGATTACACCGATTTCACCGCCGATGCCATCTATGCCGGGGATCTGCGGGGCAATGTGTGGCGGGTCGACGTGAGCGGCACCTCCTCCGACTACGAGGTGACCAAGATCGCGCACCTGACGGACGCGAATGAAACGCCACAGCCCGTGACCACGGCGCCCACCGTCGAGATCGAGCCGAATTCGAAGAAGCGCTACGTGTTGGTCGGAACCGGCCGTTTGCTGGCCGACAGTGACATCTCCAATGCCAACGTGCAGTCTTTCTACGCCATTAACGATGGCACGTCGTCCAGCGGCGGCTTCTACACGAGCAGCAGCCTGCCAGGCGGGGGGTCCTTTCCGGTCACTCGCGGTCAGTTGGAGGCCAATACCGACTTGCTGGCCGGGATCGGCAGCGCGCCCAGCCATGTCATGGGGTGGTACTTGGACCTTGGTGTCACCAACAACATCGCGGAACGGGTCAATGTCCAGCCCAGCGTGAACAACGGCGTTCTCACGTTCGCCGCCAACCTGCCGAACGGCGAGGTGTGTGCACCGTCGGGGACGGGAACCATGTATGCCGTTTCTCTGGCTGCGGGCAAGTCGGTGCTCGTCGACGGTAACAGTGCGCCCATCGCCTCGCAGCACTCCAGCAGCATCGTGACCGATTTGAAGATCACCAATGTCAACGGCTCGATCCGTGTGTATGGCGGCAACAGCAAGGGAGAGCCCGTGCTTCTGCCGACCGCCACAGGAATCGGCACGAATCCACTGCAGATCAATTGGCGGGAAGTTCGTCCGGGAAGCTGAAGACGGCTGATCGAATTGGGGGAGCGAGAGATGGTCGAGCGTCGGCTCTTGCTGTCGACCGCTGTGGCAGTGGCGTCAGTCTTGCACGGTCTCGTGTTGTGCTGCATCGGCAACCGCGGTGTGGGCGAGGTGGAGTCCGGATACCGCCCTGCGACCCACACAATGCGGGTGCGGGTTGTGCAACAGTCTGTGGCTCAACCAGTGTCCGCGAAGTCGCAGAGCGATGCGAGGCTTTCACCCGATCCGGCGCCAAGCGTCCGCCCGCCATCCCCACCACCCGGGGTCGCGACTGATCTTCCCGCGCAGAAGCGCTTTCTGTCCGCGTCCGACCTTGACCGGCCCGCACTTCCCCGGTCCGCTCCCGATACCTCGATGCTCGAGGGTGTGGATTTCTCCGGCCTGCCGATCAGGCTGCGGGTTTTCATCGACGAGGCGGGACGTGTGATCGAAGCGCGCGTGCTTCACGCGCAGGAAGTCGATGAGCCGGCATTGGCCGCATTGCAGCGCATGTTGCTCGCGACGCGCTATATCCCCGCGCGTCGCGGGGATGCAGAGGTGGCCTCGTTCCAGGATATCGAACTCGTTCCCGGCAAGACCATCGAGCAGTAGGATTTCGCTTCCTGACGGCTACTGCGAGATTTGCCGCGCCTGTTCGACCTGCCACTCGAAGAAGCGCTGTGAGCCAAATGCGATGGTCGCCATCAGAACGCCGGCGCCCACCATCAGCCCTGCAATGGCGCCGAGCACCGGCGCCCAGCGCGTTCTGTGTACGGGGGCGCCCGGGTTGTAGAGGGAATCCCAGCGCTCGTCCGGCGTCAGGCCGTAGATGATGGCGACGAGCATGGACTGGGCCAGCATCAGCCCGAGCAGCGGGATCAGCAGCCAGGACAGGCGATCGTCCTGACCGAAGTCAAGCAGCCGCCGCGCGCCGTACCAGCCCATCAGCGTCGGCAGCGGATGTGCCCAGCCCCAGCGGTCGCGCCAGCCGTTCATGTAGAAGCGGTGGAGGCCGAGGCTGCCGCCGACCAGTGCGATCCAGGTCGCGAGCGATTTCGAGCGGTAGCGAGAGTTCATTCATCCCCGCCTGACTTGTCGCCGACGCCGAGCGGTCGCTGCATCAGCACCACGTCCAGCCAGCGCCCGAACTTCCAGCCCGCCGACTTCAGAATCCCCGTGTGCTCGAAGCCGAGCCGTCTGTGCAGGGAGATCGAAGCGTCGTTGGAAGAATCGCCGATGACTGCCAGCATCTGTCGGGCGCCACGCGTCTCACACTGGGTCACGAGCTCGGTCAGCAGCGCACGGCCGATGCCCTGACCCAATGCGTCATGCCGAAGGTAGATCGAATCCTCGACACAGAATCGATATGCGCGCCGCGGCCGGAAGTGGTTGGCATATGCAAAGCCGAGGATCTCAGCGCCGCGCTCGGCGACGAGCCAGGGGAGTCTTTTCGACAGCACCTCATCGCGCCGGCGGGTCATCTCGCCAGTGTCCGGCACGTCGAGCTCGAAGGTGCCCGTGCCGTAAAGCACATGATGCGCGTAGATTGACACGATGGCCGGTACATCCGAGGGGCAGGTCGGCCGGATCAGGAGCGGAGACGTCATTTCCATGCAGTTTATAATGCGCGGTTCCCGACGCTGGCTCTGAAGTGAGCGCGTATCTAACGGCGGCGGGACCAGAGGCGGGCCCTATGCAAAGGCGCCCGACAAACGATGCAGCCAACCCTTGCGTGTCTCCCTGGGGCGGCGGTCTCAAGGACTCGAGGATTGAACAGATGGTCGTGATCCGACTGGCTCGTGGCGGCGCAAAGAAGCGCCCCTTCTACAACATCGTCGTTGCCGACTCCGCCGAGCGTCGCGACGGCCGTTTCATCGAAAAGGTTGGCTTCTACAACCCGATGGCCGCCGGCGGCGAGCAGGGTCTGCGCGTCGCGATGGACCGCATCACCTATTGGGCAGGCGTAGGCGCGCAGTTGTCACAGACCGTCGCCCGTCTGGTGGAGCAGGCCAAGGCACAAACCCCGACGGCTGCGGCAGCTCCGGCGGCCTGAGGCAACTTCCTGCGTCGGTCCCAATGGCGACTTCTGCCGCCGAGATGCCGGCGTGGCCTGACGATGTGGTCGAGGTGGGACGCATCGCCGATGCCTGGGGTGTCAAGGGCTGGATCAAGGTACAGCCTTTTTCCAATGACCCGCAGGCCTTGCTGAACGCTGGCGTCTGGTTTCTCAGATCGCCGGCGGAGACAGGCCACCGTCCGAGCCCGGATCCTTCGTCCGCCGCCTCCCGGTTGCTTCCCACTTCGCTGACGGTCGGCAGCGCCCGTCGCCATGGTGACATGGTCGTCGCGTGTGTGGAGGAAATCGTCGATCGCAGTGCGGCCGAGGCGCTCAAGGGGGTGAGAGTCTTCGTCTCCCGGGGCAGCTTTCCAAAGGCAAATCCTGATGAGTTCTACTGGGTTGACCTGATCGGCCTGGAGGTCGTGAACCGGCAGGGGCAGCGACTGGGCACGGTGACCGATCTCATCGACACGGGCCCGCACGCTGTGCTGCGGATACGCCCGATCGAAGCCGCGGAGGGCGACGATGCGGAGCGCCTCGTTCCCTTCGTTGCCTCCTACGTCGACGACGTGAGCCTGGCCGACAGGCGCATCACTGTCGACTGGGGCCTCGACTACTGATTTCTTCGATGCGTTTCGACGTCATCACGCTGTTTCCGGAGTTGTTCGGTCCGCACTTGCAGCTCGGCGTGACGCGCCGGGCCTTCGAGGGTGGAGCGGTTCAAATGCGGCTTTGGCCATTGCGCGACTTCGCGGAGGACGCATATCGGCGGGTCGACGACAGGCCGTACGGCGGGGGGCCGGGGATGGTGATGCTGGCGGAGCCCCTGGAGCGCGCCTTGAATGCCGTGCGTGCGGATCGAGGGTCGGCACCGCTCATCCATTTCGGCCCGGCGGGCCGCGTCATCGACCAGTCCCTGGTCCGCGAGCTGTCTGCGGGCACCGGGGCCATCCTCTTGTGCGGTCGTTACGAGGGCGTGGACCAGCGCTTCATCGAGCGACACGTTGACCTCGAACTCAGTCTGGGCGATTTCGTGCTGTCGGGCGGGGAGCTTCCCGCGCTGGTGCTGCTCGATGCGATCGCCCGTCTGCAGCCTGGCGTGCTGAACGACGCGCGGTCGCACGAGCAGGACAGCTTTGGCCTCGACGGGTTGCTCGACTGCCCGCATTACAGCCGTCCGGAAGTTCTGGACACGCCCGACGGCCCGCTCCCTGTGCCGTCGGTGCTGCTGTCTGGTCACCATGCAGCCATTGCACGCTGGCGACGCCAGCGCTCGTTGGAGACTACAGCTCGCCGCCGTCCCGATCTGATTGCCGCTGCCCGGGCCGCGGGCCGCCTCACGCCCGTGGACGAAAAGTTCCTGGCGGGGCTCGGGCTATAATCTCCGGCTTTTCGATCCTCTGCCGGGCACAGCAATCCTCATCAGCGCCGGCATGATCACAGGAGATTCTCAGTGGATTTGATCCGAACCCTCGAGCAGGAAGAAATTGCTCGCATGAACAAGACCATCCCATCGTTCGCCCCTGGCGACACCGTGGTGGTGGCCGTGAACGTCGTCGAAGGCACCCGCAAGCGCGTACAGGCCTATGAGGGCGTGGTGATCGCCAAGCGCAATCGCGGCCTCAATTCCAGCTTCATTGTCCGCAAGATCTCCAGCGGGGAGGGCGTGGAGCGGACTTTTCAGTTGTACAGCCCTCTGATCGCCTCAATTGAAGTGAAACGCCGTGGCGATGTCCGGAGAGCCAAGCTTTACTACCTGCGCGAGCGCAGCGGCAAGTCCGCTCGTATCAAGGAAAAGCTCGCCTGACCGGCAGGCCAGGGCCGCGTAGCGGCTGGCGCGCAGCGCCAAGCGAGGTTTCGACAAAAGCTCGCCTGACCGGCAGGTCAGGGCCGCGCAGCGGCCCTGATACGTCCCCTGGTCAAGTTGCCATCCTTCGGCAAATCTCTTTTCGGGAATCGGCACTCACCCCGGCACCGTAGTAAAAAGCAGGACAAGCTCCCGCTGCCTGCTTCCTGTGAGCCGCGTGGGCTTGTCGAGCCGCGCGGCTTTTTGCATTCTGGTTGTCCATGGCCCGCCCCAAGTTCGATCCGCAGTCGCTGCCCGTGCTCGGCACGGATCATCACCTGCCTGCCGTTGGCGCTGGCGACCTCGATCCTCGAGCGCTGCGCGAGCGCTTTGCGGCCCCTCCTGAATGGTCTCCGGAGATCGCCGTCGAGCGTCGCTACATCGAACGCGAGCCGGCTCATGCCAGCGTGCTCGTCCCCCTGGTGCTGCGTGACGAACTCACCGTTCTGCTGACGCAGCGCACCGACCACCTCAACGACCATCCGGGACAAATCAGCTTTCCGGGTGGGCGGGCTGAGTCGGATGACGCGGATGAGATTGCGACGGCTCTGCGCGAGGCGGAGGAGGAGATCGGCCTGACGCACGAGCATGTCAAAGTGCTCGGCATACTGCCCACCTACACCACTGGGACCGGTTTCATCGTCACTCCCGTCGTGGGACTGGTGCAGCCCGATGTCGAACTCCATCCCGATCCGTTCGAGGTGGCCGAAGTCTTCGAGGTGCCGCTGGCCTTCCTGATGAATCCGGCCAACCACCGCCGTCATGCGATCGAGATCGACGGGATCCGGCGTGAGTTCCTCTCGATGCCATGGGACGCCGCGGGCGAGGAGGGTGGCGCGCGCCGCTATTTCATCTGGGGCGCGACGGCTGCCATGCTGCGCAACCTGTACCGCTTTCTGTCAGCTTGACGCGCACCTTCCTGCACGGCAGCGAAAGGAGGCATCGGTATGATCCGCGCCGATGAGTTTCTTCGCCGTTCTCCTCGCGCTGATGATCGAGCAGCTGAAGCCGCTGCCGCGCGACAACTGGGTTCACGACTCGTTGATCTCATGGGTAGGCTGGGCGGGTCGCAATTTCGATGCAGGACGGGAGCACCACGCCTGGGTCGTATGGTGCATCACGGTGCTTGTGCCCTCGCTCGCAGTGTTTGGCGTCTACCTTGCCATCCGTCACTTCAGCTCGGCGCTTGGATTGGCCTTCGATGTCGTCGTGCTTTACCTGACCCTCGGATTCCGGCAGTTCAGCCACTACTTCACCGACATCCGTGACGCATTCGACCGCGGCGACGAACTGGAGGCACGACGGCTGCTCGCCGAGTGGCGCCATCTCGATGCAAGCGAGCTGCCGCGTACCGAGCTTCTTCGCCACGTCATCGAGCACGCCCTGCTGGCCGCGCATCGCCATGTGTTCGGCGTGTTCTTCTGGTTCGTGTTCCTTTCGACGCTTGGCCTCGGGCCCGCCGGTGCCGTGATGTACCGGATGGCGGAGTTCGCGAGCCGATACTGGGCCTTCAGGAGCCGCGCGCTGGAGGCGCCGACCAACGAGCGCCTCATGACGCTCTCGCAGCGCCTGTTCAACCTCGTTGATCATGTGCCGGCCCGGCTCACCGCGTTCGGCTTCGCGGTGGTCGGCAACTTCGAGGAAGCGGTCAACGTCTGGCGGCGCGATGCGGTGCTGTGGCAGCACGAGAACGAAGGCGTGATCCTTGCCGCGGCCGCGGGTGCGGTCGGTGTCCAGCTGGGGGGCGCGACCGCACCGGGCGTCACGCCCGATCGGTCGAAGACCTTCGAAAGCGGCGCGGCGGGCGAGGGCGCCGGCTCATTGGGTTCAACGCCAGGCATCTCGCCGCAGCTCGGGCATCTGCAAAGCATTGTCGGCCTCGTGTGGCGCTCGATGGTGCTGTGGATGCTGCTGCTTGCGCTGCTGTGGCTGGCCAATCTCGTCGGGTGAAGTGGCGGTCAGCACGGAACCAAGGGCCTGCTACCAGCGCGACTGCGACAGCTCCTCGTACAGCTCGGTGTAGATGCGGTAGCGCGACGCACTGATCTGTCCCCGTTCGACGGCCGCCCGCACCCCGCAGCCCGGCTCCTGGCGGTGAGTGCAGTTGTAGAAGCGACATTCGGCGATGCGCTCTCGCAGGTCCGGCATGAGCATCGGCAACTGCTGTGCGTCGATTTGTCGAAGGCCGAATTCCTGGAAGCCGGGCGAATCGATCAGCGCGCCGCTGCGCTCGCCGTCGAGCCAGTACCAGCGTGTGCTGGTCGTCGTGTGCCGCCCTGATTGCAGCGCTTGCGAGATCTCGCCGACCTGCGCGTCGGCATCGGGTGCCATCAGGTTGATGAGCGTGCTCTTGCCCGTGCCGCTCGGGCCGAGCACGAGCGTCGTAGCTGCGTGCAGCATGGGTCGCAACAGCGAGACGGCTTCATCACGGCGGCCCTTCAGCGACACCTCCGTCACTTCAACACCCATCGCACCGTACGGCATCAGGCGCTGGCGGGCGGCGTCTGCGGCGGGCAGGTCGATCTTGTTGAGGAAGACGCGAGTCGGGATGCCTGCGCTTTCCGCGGCAATCAGGGCACGGCTGAGCTGGCTCTCGCTGAACATCGGCTCGCCGGCGACGAGGATCAGCAGCTGGTCGAGATTGGCGGCGAAGGATTTGGTGCGCCATTCGTCCTGCCGGAACAGCAGGTTGCGCCGCGGCTCGATATGCTCGATGACGCCTTCATCGCCGACGTTCGATACGGTGGGCTGCCATCGAACCCGGTCGCCCACGACGCACTCGCTCTTCTTGCCTCGAGGGTGGCAGATCAACCGGCGGCCTTCGGGCGTCTCCACCATGAAATGGCGGCCGTGCGCCGCGACCACCAGGCCCTGGTCGAGTTCGACCGGCTTCATGCCGTCGTGCGCGTGGGCTTGAACATCGCCCGCGTCATGTGGCTTTCAAAGCTTCCAGCCGCTCCGAAGCCGGCGGATGCGAGTAGTAGAAGCGCACGTACAGCGGATCGGGCGTCAGTGTCCCCGCGTTGTCTTCGTGCAGCTTGAGCAGTGCGCTGGCAAGTTCGCGGCCGCTTGCCTGAGCGCAAGCGAAAGCATCTGCCTCGAACTCGTGCCGCCGTGACCATTGGGCGAGCAGGGGGGACACGAAATAGCCGAATACAGGCACGACCAGCAGCAACAGCAGGAGGGCAAGCGCGTCGTTGGGCGCATCGACATTCGGCCGTACGCCGAGCGCGACATAGAACCAGGTCTGTTGTGACAGCCATCCCAAAAGCGCGAGCGCCAGCAGGCTGAACAGGAAGATGCCCAGCATGCGCTTGAGCACGTGCTTGTGCTTGAAGTGCCCGAGCTCGTGGGCGAGCACCGCCTCGACCTCGCCAGGCGTCAGCTTGCCCAGCAAGGTGTCGAAGAACACGACGCGCTTGGCCGCACCCAGGCCCGTGAAGTAGGCATTGCCGTGCGCCGAGCGCTTGCTGCCGTCCATCACGAACAGGCCTTTGGCCGCGAAGCCGCAACGCTGCATCAAGGCCTGCACGCGCAATTTCAGAGTCTCGTCGTCGAGCGGCTTGAACTTGTTGAACATTGGGGCGATGACGGTCGGATAGAGCACGAGCATCAGCAGCTGGAAGCCGGTCCAGGCGAGCCAGGCCCACAGCCACCACAGCCGGCCGGCGCTTCCCATCAACCACAGGATGAGCGCCGCGAGCGGCAGGCCGATGAGAGCGCCGAGGACAAGACCCTTGATCATGTCGGCGACGTACAGCCTGAGCGTCATGCGGTTGAAGCCGAAACGCTGTTCGACGCGGAATGTGCTGTACAGCTCGAACGGCAGGTCCAGCGCGCCGGAGATGAGCGCGAAGGCGGCCAGCAGGCAAAGTTGATAGACCATGCCGCCGAAGCGCGGCATCAGCAAATC
>DASTGE010000287.1:0-10795 GCA_035719405.1 Burkholderiaceae bacterium | reverse complement strand
GCTCGCCCTGTTGTGCGTGCGCCATGAGACTGTTCATTGCGGCCAGGCGGTCGCGCGGATCGTGGTCGTAGCGCAGCTGTCGCAGCCGCATCACGCTGCCATCCGGCTGCGGCAGGTCGAGCACGGCGCCGGGCTCGAGCAGGCCGGCCGGCGATGGGTTCGAGGCGATGAAGTCGATGCGGTTCAGCGACTCGTTGTGCTCCCGGACGTAGTCGTAGCTCTTGGTGCTTCCCTCATGGTTGTTGAAGGCGACGCAGGGGCTGACCACATCGATGAAGGCCGCCCCGCGGTGCTTGATCGCGCCCTTGATGAGCGGCACGAGCTGCTGCTTGTCGCCCGAGAAGCCGCGTGCCACGTAGGTGGCGCCGAGTTGCAGTGCCATCGCCACCATGTCCACCAGACTGTCGCTGTTGAGCATCCCCTTCTTTGAGCGCGAACCGCGGTCGGCGGTGGCGGAGAACTGACCCTTGGTCAGGCCGTACACACCGTTGTTCTCGACGATGTAGACCATGTCCACCCCACGCCGCATGGCATGCGCAAACTGGCCCAGCCGATCGACGCTGAATCGCCATCGCCCGAGATGCCGAGGTAAAGGAGATCGCGGTTCGCGAGGTGCGCGCCGGTGAGTACGCTGGGCATGCGGCCATGCACCGTGTTGAAGCCGTGCGAGGCACCGAGGAAGTAGTCCGGCGTCTTGGAGCTGCAGCCGATGCCCGAGAGCTTGGCCACCCGATGCGGCTCGATGTCCATCTCCCAGCAGGCCTGCGCGATCGCGGCGGACACCGAATCGTGTCCGCAGCCGGCGCACAGCGTCGAGATCTTGCCTTCGTAGTCGCGCCGCGTGTAGCCCACGCGGTTGGTCTGCAGCGTCGGATGGTGCATCCGAGGCTTGGCGAGATAGGTCATGCCGCAGCTTCCTTGCTCAATGGCCGCACGACCATCTCGTGCACAGCCTGCGTAATCGCATGCGTGATGAAGCGCGCGGTGATCGGCGTGCCGTCGTAGTGCAGCACCGCCGGCAGCCGCGCCGGGTCGACGCCGAGCTCGTTGACCAGCAGCGAACGCATCTGCGCATCGCGGTTCTGCTCGACGACGAACACCGCATCGTGGGACTCGATGAACTGCCCGACGCCCTCGGCGAATGGGAAGGCGCGCAGCCGCATGGCGTCGAGATGGATGCGCTCTGCGGCGAGCGCCTCCAGTGCCTCGATCATGGCGGGAGCGGTCGAGCCGAAGTACATCACTCCGAGCCGCGTCTTCTTCGCGGCAAGCTGAACCACGGGCGGCGGCACGAGCCGCGCGGCCGTTGCAAACTTGCGCAGCAGGCGCTGCACGTTGTAGAGGTAATGGGGGCCGGCCTCGGAGTAACGAGCGTACTCGTCCCGTGTAGTGCCGCGGGTGAAATAGGAGCCCTTGCTCTTGTGCGTGCCGGGCAGCGTCCGCCACGGGATTCCATCGCCGTCGACATCCTTGTAGCGCGCGAATTCGCGGCCGGCTTCGAGTTCTTCGGCGGTCATCACCTGCCGCGGTCATAGCGGCGCGCATCGTCCCATTCGAAGGGCGCGCACAGGCGCTGGTTCATGCCGATGTCGAGGTCGGTCATCACAAACACCGGGGTCTGCAGGCGATCGGCGAGGTCAAGCGCGGCGGCCGAGAACTCGAAGCACTCATGAGGATCCTCGGGCAGCAGCATCACATGCTTCGTGTCACCGTGAGAGGCGTAGGCGCAGGAGATCAGATCCGCCTGCTGGGTGCGTGTGGGCACGCCTGTGGAAGGCCCGCCACGCTGCACGTCGATGATCATCACCGGGATCTCGGCGAAGTAGGCCAGGCCGATGAACTCGGTCATGAGCGAGACCCCCGGGCCCGAGGTCGCGGTGAAGGCGCGCGCACCATTCCAGCCGGCGCCCGTGACCATGCCGATCGAGGCGATCTCGTCCTCGGCCTGCGCGATGGCGAAGCGGTTCTCTCCGGTGATCGGGTCGACGCGAAGCTTGCGGCAATAGCGCTCGAAAGCCTCGGCCAGCGACGACGATGGCGTGATCGGATACCACGCACACACCGTCGCGCCGCCGTAGACGCAACCCAGTGCCGCCGCGCTGTTGCCATCGACGAAGATCCGATCGCCCACCTTGTCGCGCCGCTCCACACGCAGGCCGATGGGCTGCAGGTGCTCCTGTGCGAACTCGCGGCCGAGGTGGAGCGCGCGCACGTTGGCGCCGAGCAGCTTTTCCTTGCCTCGATACTGCTCGCCGAACAGCTTCTCGATCTCGTCGGCGTCCATCCCCAGCAGCACCGACAGCGCGCCGACGTAGAGGATGTTCTTGAACAGCTGCCGCTGACGTGCGTCGTCATAGGTGGCATTGCAGATCGCCGTCAGCGGCATGCCGGGAGCCGGAGCCGTTGACGTTGACAAACTTGATGACGAATTCGTTGGTGGCCTCAAGGCGTTTCATGTTCGCGGCTCCGCACTCATGTCCTCACGCCACCACTTCCTTCGGCGCGATCACCTTCCGGTCCCGCGCCGCGGGCCCTGCCTGCGCCAGCTCCAGCAGCAGCTTCTGCATGTCCCATGCACCCGTGGGACAGCGCTCGGCGCACAGGCCGCAATGCAGGCACACGTCCTCGTCCTTCACCATGACGCGTCCCGTCTTGAGCGGATCCGACACATACAGATCCTGCGCCAGATTGAGCGCCGGCGCCTTGAGCCGGGTGCGCAAATCCGCCTCGTCGCCCGGCGCGACAAAGCTGATGCAGTCCATCGGACAGATGTCCATGCACGCGTCGCACTCGATGCACGCGCTTTGCCTGAATACCGTCTGCACGTCGCAATTCAGGCAGCGCTGCGCTTCCTTGAATGCCGTGGCCGGATTCGAATCCAAGCTCCACCTCCACGCTGATGCTCGCGAGTGCCCGCTCGGCCTTGGCCCAAGGCACCTTGAAACGCTCGTCGGGCGAAATGGCGTTGTGGTAACTCCACTCGTGAATGCCCATCTTCTGTGACACGAGATTGGCGCGCGCGGCCGGCCGCCTGCTCACATCCTCATCGTGCAGCAGCCGGTCGATCGAAATTGCCGCTTCGTGCCCGTGAGCCACCGCCGTGATGATGTTCTTCGGCCCGAACGCCGCATCGCCCCCGAAAAACACTTGCGGCAAGGTCGATTGCAAGGTGACCTCATCAACAGCCGGCAGGCCCGAGGCATCGAACCCGATGCCGCAATCGCGTTCGATCCATGGAAAGGCGTTCTCCTGTCCGACGGCGATCAGCACCTCGTCGCACTCGAAGAACGCGTCCGGCTCGCCGGTCGGCACCAGTTGTCGGCGGCCGCGTAGGTCGCGCACCGATCGCACCTTCTCGAACCACATGCCGGTCAGCCGACCGTTCTCGTGCGTGAAGGACTTGGGCATATGGCAGTCGAGGATCGGGATGCCTTCATGCATCGCGTCCTCCTTCTCCCACGCAGAGGCCTTCATCTCGTCGAAGCCCGATCGCACGATCACCTTGACGTCCTCGCCGCCGAGTCGCCTTGCCGTGCGGCAGCAGTCCATCGCCGTGTTGCCCCCGCCGAGCACAATCACGCGCGGCTTCACCCGGCTCACATGCTCAAAGGACACCGAAGCCAGCCACTCGATGCCGACATGAATATGCTCCGCTGCCTCGCGCCGCCCGGCAATGTCGAGGTCACGCCCGCGCGGGGCGCCGCAACCGACGAAGATGGCGTCGAAGCCCGCGCCGAGCAGCCCGCGCATCGAGTCCACACGCTCCCGGGCTTGAACTGCACGCCCATGTCGAGGATGTAGCCGCACTCCTCGTCGATCACGCCCTCCGGCAAGCGAAAGCGCGGAATCTGTGTGCGGATGAAGCCGCCCGCCTTGGCCTCGCCGTCGAAGATGGTGATCTCGTATCCCAGCGCAGTGAGATCGCGTGCGACGGTCAGAGACGCCGGTCCGGCGCCCACGCAGGCAATTCGACGGCCATTGCGCGGGGCGATGCGCGGAAGACGACGGCGGATGTCTTCTTCCTTGAAGTCTGCCGCCACCCGCTTCAACCGGCAGATGGCCACCGGCTCGGGCCTTTCGCCGTTGTTTTCTTCCACCCTCCCCCTTCGGCACGCGGGCTCGCAGGGCCGGTCACAGGTGCGGCCCAAAATGCCGGGGAACACATTCGACGCCCAATTGACCATGTAAGCGTCGCTGTAGCGGCCTTGCGCGATCAAACGTATGTAATGCGGAACGGGAGTATGGGCGGGACACGCCCATTGACAATCGACGACCTTGTGGAAGTAGGTCGGCTCGATGGTGCCTGTCTGCTGCACAGCGCCTCCTGCATCGAGCAACCGGCAGCCTCTTGAGCCCCGGCGCCCCATTGTTCGTGACAAGAACAATACTACGCCTCACCCAGAACGACTGACCCGACTCCTCGCCGGGGTGTATGGATTTCGAGCGTTGACCGCCGGAATGAGCCAACCCCCATGATCGAGCGAGGGGTGCCCCCCCTCTTCGCCTCCCGCTGCGTCCTTTCGGGACCCTGCGTGGGTGTACCCAGTGCGCATGAAAGGATGTGTGTGATTCCCTCTCACACACAACTTCCATGCAGCTCACCACGATGTTCAAGCGGATGTCACTCACTCTGCCTGAAGAGCGCGCCGAACCCTCCGCGCCGGAACCGGCAGTCCATTATCGAGAGACAGACGACGGCCCCATCGATGAGTTTGAGAATTCAGACAAGGCAAAGAAGGTAAGAGCCCAATGCCGCGCGGGTGTCCAGAAACTCAAGCAGTTTCTTCTTGACAACAGCAAATCCTCGCGAACGAGCGCGGCACTGGAGTCTCTCGACAACTTCAGCGACGCAGTCTCCGCCGGAATCAATGGACCTTTCGACGCTCGAATCGGCACGATCTATGACCACGGCAAACGTGCGCTCGACGCACTGTGTGTCGACGTCGACGACGCCGCGATTCCGCTCGACAAGCGGCTATCGGTCGTCGAAAACCTCACCGAAGGTCTAAACGTCTGCGCTCCCGGCGCGTGCACCAACCTGATGATCGCGACAGACGAACTGCGCATGAGCGTCTTCGGACTCAAGGGGCACGCGAAGAAGGCATGGGATAACCTTTTCGACCAGACCATCCTGCAATTCTGCAAGCGCCTGCACGCCAAGGAAGCGGCGTACCCAGCTTATGAGATCCACTATGTCAACGGGTACCGCAACGAGATGGCCACACTCCTGGGGCTCACCCCTCGCGAAGACGCGCTCATCCCAGCCGCCTGGAAAATGCACTACGTCGAAGCGAGACGATTCGTCAAGGACGCTCTCACCGCCGATGCCCTGGTCAGGTATTTGGCCGAAGAGTGCCTGGCGGAGGTCCGGAGCCACTTCAGCGGCTATATCGACCGACCGCTCACCGAAGCGGAAGCCTGGCAGGTGTACACCAGGTATACGGAGTCCCTCGAGTTAGGCCTGCACAACCGCTATGGCAGGATCGACTGCTCGATCCTGATCAACGCTTGGGCTCGCAATGGCAACCCGGATGCCCCTTACACAATTATCGAACATACAGCCCTTCTCGTGCGCGCAATCGCCCGCAATCTGAAAGAAGCCGGACTGCTGAAGAAGGAAAAATTTCGAGTCGAAGCAAGCGAGGGGAACGACCGCAAGCGTATCAAGCGCATTAGCGAGGACATTTTTTACGTGAAGGAAAAGCACGACGACGGCGAGGTGAGCTACCGAAACGTCGAACTCGACGACGCTCACGCGGGGCTCTCCCGGGCAACTCAATTAGCCATATTCAAGAGTGCGCTGACATCGAAGCCTGATCGCGAGCAACTTCGCCTGTTGGATCCTCAAGGCCCGTGGGTAAAGAATTCAGGGCAGACGGCATTTCACTGGGCCGGCATCCTCGGGAATCCGAACATCCTTGGAGCACTGCGCTCCTCAGTCGGAGACATCGACGAACCTTCACGCGACGGCAACACCGCACTGACGCTGGCTGCCCTTCATGGGAACCTGGATGCAGTGAACAAGCTCTTGGAGCTTGGCGCCCGGCCGAACCACGGGAACGCGAAAACTGGAACAATATTGCATTATGCAGCGGCTGGGGGAAATCCAGACGTCATCGAGTTGCTGAAGCACTCTCCAGGGAGCATCGACGAGCCGGATGACATTGGCAGCACCGCACTGATGATTGCCGCCCTTCATGGCAAATTGAAGGCAGTGCACAAGCTGTTGGAGCTGGGCGCGTGGATGAACAGCGCGGACGCGGAAGGGAAAAATTGCTCCCATTACGCGGCGGCAGGAGGAAATCCGGACGTCATAAAAATGATGCTGGATCGCTCTCCAGGAAGCGCGGACGAGCGGGATCACAATGACGACACCCCCCTGATGATTGCCGCCTACGCCGCAAACCTGGATGCAGTTCGCACGCTGTTGGAGCGTGGAGCCAGGCCGCACCTCGGGAACATCGAGGGGAAAACATCACTTCATTTTGCAGCCGAAGGAGGCAATCCGGAGATCATCCAATTATTGATGACCTCCCGCGTTGACATTGACGAACCGACGAACGACGGCTGCACCCCGCTGATGATGGCCGCATGCGCGGGAAGAGCGGACGCTGTCCGCACGCTATTGGACCTCGGCGCCGTCTCGAGCTTCGAAACCCCGGGAGCGGTAACAGCGTTTCATCTGGCAGGAGTGGGTGGAAATCCCACCGTCATCGAACTCCTGAAAGACTCCGTAGGGAGCGTCGACACGCCGACAGCCAATGGCGACACAGCGTTGATGATCGCCGCGGAACATGGAAACTTCGACGCAGCGCGCAAGCTGCTGGAGCTCGGTGCCGAGGCGAGCCTTCGAAACATGGCAGGGAAAACACCATTAGATATTGCAGCCGATTTGGGCAGGCGCGACATCCTCGAATTACTGCAAACCTGCCTTCCAGGCAAGGCGCAATAGCCCCGGGCTCGATTATCGTGAAGCAGGGAAGCCTAGAGCCAGGCTTCATTGCCACACACCTTCCACCCCCCCGGGCCTCGTATGTCCTTCGCCTCCTGCGGCCTCCATTCGTCAATGGATTTCGTCGTACGGCGCCGACCGTGTCATGCTTCGCGCAATCAATTCCTTTCCAATAATCCTAGAAACGGCAGTTGACCGCTTCCCGCCGCTGGCAACCTCGCATGAACTCACGCAATTTCCCCCACGACCACTGGTCCCGCTTGGGTGAGAACGCTACGCACCCGAGCGGGCCGCCCTCAGGCGCGCTGGCGGCGTTGCTCCTCCTAGCGGGCATTGAGCCCGCGTCGTCGTCGCGCCTTGCCAGCACACCCGACGCCGGCCCGCTCGGGCGCGTTCAACTGCCGTTTCTAGGATAATTTCCTCGAGCCGCGCTTCGTGAAGATCACTCCGACGTTCCTGCAGCCGCAGCGTCAAGCCAGCAGCTGCCCGCAACCCTATGCCCCCGAAAAGGCGGTCCGTTACGACCCCGAGCATGACGGCGATTCCGTGGCAGATTTCGAAGCCTCCGACAAGGGAAAGCGAGTAAAGGCGCAGTACCGGGTTGGCCTCGAAAAGTTGAAGACTTTCCTGGCCTCGAACGGCGATTCTTCGCGAAATGACGCGGCGGTAATGGCTATCGGCGATTTCGGCGCCAAAGTCGAAGCCGGCACTCAGGGGTTTTTCTCGACTCAGGCCGGCCGCTTGTATGACCATGGCAAAGGCGCGCTCGACACCTTGTGCGTCGACGTGGAGGACAGCCGCATTCCGATTGCCGAACGGCAGGCTGTGCTGCGGAATCTGGCCGTCGGCCTCGATGTCTGCTCGGAGGGCGCCTGCTCCAACCTGATCATTGCCGCGGACAATCTTCGGTTGAGCGTCCAAGGGCCCAGAGGTCACGCGAAAAGGGTCTGGGAAGACCTGTTCGATCAGGCGATCGCCGGGTTCAGCCAACATACGCACGGCCACCACGACCACTACGACGGCAATGAGATCCACTACGTCAACGGCTACCGGAACTACTTTTCGCGCACTCTTGGATTGACGGAACGTCCGGACAGCTTCGTGCAGCAGCAGGAGATCGAGCCCCACCTGGAAGCGGCAACCCGATTCGTGAACGAGGCCGTCACGGCCGATGCGCTGGTCAGGCATTTGGCCGAAAGCTGTCTGGCCGAGGTTCGGGAACATTTTCAACACTATCTCGACCGTCCGCTCACCGAAACAGAAACGGGGGAGTGCTATCAGAAGTACGAGTCCATCGACGCGTCATTGCAAAGCCGCTACGGCAAGATCGAGTGCCACCTGCTGATCAATGCCGACGAAGACAGGGGAACCGAAGATGCACCTTACACAGTCATCGACAAGCCGGACTTGCTCATGCGCGCCATCGCACTCAACCTGCGGCAAGCCGGCGTGCTCGAGAGGGAGAAGTTCAAGACCGAAGCGAGCCAGGCAGCAGCCGGCGATCAGCCGCGCAGACAGATCAAGCGCATCACTGACGATGCCTATTACGTGAAAGAGCAGGTCGCGGGCCAATCGCACGCAAGGTATCGCAGCCTGCACCCGGCCGACCTGCATTCCTTCAACCTGTCGAAGGAGCGGGCCGGGAAGATCCTCAAGAGCACCCTGATGTCGACGACTGATCGCGATCAGCTTTGCCTTCTCGATCAATCCAGCGTATGGGACTTGATCACCGATCCTCACGCTGGCTTTCCCGAAGATGCGTCGCAATGGCTTGGCGCCTTGGCCCACTTCGCAGTCAAACGCTACCGACAGGCAAATCCCACTGCGAACGAATTTCTGCTGCTCAAGGCTCAAGGGAAAATCGCCGGGCAGGATCCACTGCATCAGCAACGTGATCTTGTCACCCTGATGGAGATGGGCGAAGAGTCTCTTGCGGTACGGGTCGCTTCAGCTCTGACCACCTTCGACTGGTGCGAGGAAGAAAGTAAAGACACCCTGCTGCATTGGGCCGTTCGTAAAGGCTGCGACAAGGTTCTGAAGGAACTGGCCTCTAAAATGAACGTCAACGTGACGAACGCTGAAAAGGCCACGCCGTTGATGGTTGCCGCGGAAAGAGTTGACGCTGCCGTTTGCGTGGAAGCTCTTCTGCAGAAGGGAGCGAACACCGACCTTGCCGACAAGGATGGCATGACCGCCCTGATGACTGCGGCAAAGCATGGGGTCGATGCCAGTGTGTGCGCGTTGCTGAATCACGACGCCAACGCCGATCTGCAAGACCGACATGGTTGGAATGCGCTGCATCTCGCCGCGATGAGCGGACACCCGTTCATCGCCGAAAGACTCGCGAACGCAGTGGGCGACGTAAACCAGACCGGCGGGCCCTATGGTGAAACGGCGTTGATGGCCGCCGCCCGCCATGACCACGTCGAGGTTGTGCGCAAGCTGTTGCACTCCAGCCCCAACCTGAATCTCACGAATGAAGAAGGTTGCAGCGCATTTCACAGCGCCGCCAGATGCGGGCAGATCGAGATCCTCGAAGAGCTTGGTCCTCACATGACGAGTGTGGACGAACCGACGCCTTTGCGAGAGATGACAGCGCTGATGCTCGCGGTTGAGAACGGACACGCCGATGCGGTAAGAGCGCTGATGAACTTCCGGCTCGACCTGCGTCGGAAGAACCGCGGTGGATTCAATGCAATTCACATCGCTGCCTTGCACGGGCAAGCAACAATCCTCCAACTGCTGAAGGATCGCTTTCCCGACAATGAAATCGTGAACGACTTCAACAATGATCACGAAACGCCGCTGATGCTTGCGGCCAGATCCGGACAGGCCGACGCTGTTCGCTGGCTCCTGGCCAACAAGGCCGACGGCAGCCTCCGGAACGAAATGGGAGAAAAGGCGTTTCACCTGGCGGCTGCCTGCGGGCACTCCGATATCGTCAGAATCCTTCGATCTTCCATGGTCGATCTTGACGAATTGTCAGGACACGGGGACACCGCGCTGATGCTTGCCGCCGCCCATGGATACACCGACACCGTGCGTATGCTGCTGACACTCGGATCGAATGTCCAAACGCCTTGCGAAAATGGCTGGACTGCGCTGCACTGTGCGGTGAGCAAGTCAAGAGTCGAGGTTGCTGAAGTTCTGATTGACGCGAAGGCGGATGTCAATGCGGTCACTCAGAACAAAACCACGCCCATGTTGCTTGCGATCCTGGAGCAGTGCCAGCCTATGATTCAACTCCTGACCCGCAAAGGCGGCAAGCTGCTTCACCTGAATACCCCGGACGAAAACGGGAGAACGCATTTGATGCGGGCCGTGAGCGACGAACGGTGGAGCGATTTCGATGCGCTGGTGGAGGCGGGAGCATGGATGGCAGCCGCTGAATTGGATTCGCCCGAAGAGGATATCGACCTGCTCGCCAGTGACGACCCGTTCTCCTGGTTGCTCGAATAAAGAAGACGCCGAATGAGCCTGCGCTGCCACGGGTCTCGATTCAGGATCGGAAAGACGCGGTGCAGACTTGTACGGACTCCCTGCTGTTGCCTTGACTTCCGTCCGAGCCCGGTCTTCGCTTCCCGCCGCATCCCTTCGTCAATTCTTACGGGCAGACGCAATGAGCGTGCAAAGATTTGCGCCTTCGCTCTTCTCGTCTCAGCTTCATGAAGATCAACAGTGTTTTCCTTCAGCCACTCGATCTTGCCGGCGACTGCCCGCAACCTTATGCACCCGACAAGGCGGTCCGTTACGACCCAGCTCAGGACGGCGAGTCCGTGGCCCATTTCGAAGCCTCCGAGAAGGGAAAGCGGCTGAAGGCGCAATACCGGGTGGGCCTCGACA
>DASTGE010000286.1:0-4556 GCA_035719405.1 Burkholderiaceae bacterium | reverse complement strand
CGGGCGTGGCGTGTGCGGCGTCTATTCGAAAGATGTCGCAGCGACGAAAGTCGAACTGGTGGTGGCAGCCGCGCGTCGCGGCGGCCACCCGCTGCAATGCATTATGGAGGCCGCATGATTGCGCAAGAGCTAGAGGTCAGCCTGCACATGGCGTTCGTCGAGGCGCGCCAGCAGCGACATGAATTCATCACCGTCGAGCACCTGCTGATGGCGCTGCTCGACAACCCCTCGGCCGCCGAAGTGCTGCGCGCCTGCGCGGCCAACATCGACGACCTCCGAAAAAGCCTGTCGACCTTCATCAAGGAGAATACGCCGACTGTGGGCGGCTCCGAGGAGGTCGACACTCAGCCGCCGCTGGGATTCCAGCGCGTGATCCAGCGCGCCATCATGCACGTGCAGAGCACGGGCAGCGGCAAGAAGGAAGTGACCGGCGCCAACGTGCTGGTGGCGATCTTCGGCGAGAAGGATTCGCACGCCGTGTACTACCTGCACCAGCAGGGCGTCACCCGGCTCGATGTGGTGAACTACATCGCCCACGGCATCAAGAAGTCGGACCCGCCCGAGCCCGCCAAGCCCAGCGAGAGCAGCTCCAGTTCGGAAGCCGAGAAGGAAGAAGGCGGCGAGGGCAAGGGTTCACCGCTGGATCAGTTCACGCAGAACCTCAATCAGCTCGCCCGGGAAGGCAAGATCGATCCGCTGATCGGCCGCGAGATAGAGGTCGAGCGGGTGATTCAGGTCCTGTGCCGCCGTCGCAAGAACAACCCGCTTCTGGTCGGCGAGGCCGGTGTCGGCAAGACGGCGATCGCCGAGGGGCTGGCATGGCGCATCACCGAGGGCGACGTGCCGGAGGTGCTGTCGGAGTCGACCGTCTACGCGCTCGACATGGGCGCGCTGCTGGCCGGCACCAAGTACCGCGGCGACTTCGAGCAGCGGCTGAAGGGCGTGCTCAAGCAGCTGAAGGACCAGCCTAATTCCATCCTCTTCATCGACGAGATCCACACGCTGATCGGCGCCGGTGCGGCGTCGGGCGGCACGCTGGACGCGAGCAACCTGCTGAAGCCAGCGCTGTCGAGCGGCACGATGAAGTGCATCGGCGCGACGACCTTCAACGAGTACCGCGGCATCTTCGAGAAGGATGCGGCGCTGTCGCGGCGCTTCCAGAAGATCGACGTGGTCGAGCCGTCGGTGGAGCAGACGGTGGAGATCCTCAAGGGCCTGAAGTCGCGCTTCGAGGACCATCACAACGTCAAGTACGCCCTGAACGCGTTGCAGGCGGCGGCCGAGCTGTCAGCCAAGTTCATCAATGATCGGCACCTGCCCGACAAGGCGATCGACGTGATCGACGAGGCGGGCGCGGCGCAGCGCATCCTGCCCAAGAGCAAGCAGAAGAAGACGATCACCCGCGCCGAGGTGGAAGAAATCGTCTCCAAGATCGCGCGCATCCCGCCGGCCAGCGTGTCGACCGACGACCGCGGCAAGCTGAAGAATCTCGACCGCGACCTGAAGAGCGTCGTGTTCGGACAGGACGCCGCGATCGATGCGCTTGCCGCCGCCATCAAGATGGCACGTTCCGGCCTCGGCAAGCCCGACAAGCCGATCGGCTCCTTCCTGTTCTCCGGCCCCACGGGCGTCGGGAAGACCGAGGTCGCCAAGCAGCTGGCGTACATCCTGGGCATCGAGCTGATCCGCTTCGACATGTCGGAGTACATGGAGCGCCATGCCGTGAGCCGCCTGATCGGCGCGCCTCCGGGGTATGTCGGCTTCGACCAGGGCGGTCTGCTCACGGAGGCGATCACCAAGAAGCCGCACGCCGTGCTGCTGCTCGACGAGATCGAGAAGGCACACCCGGACGTCTTCAACGTGCTGCTGCAGGTGATGGACCATGGGACGCTGACCGACAACAACGGCCGCAAGGCGGACTTCCGCAACGTCATCATCATCATGACGACGAACGCGGGCGCCGAAATGCTGGGCAAGTCGACGATCGGCTTTACCTCGGCGCGTGAATCGGGCGACGAGATGGCCGACATCAAGCGGATGTTCACGCCCGAGTTCCGCAACCGGCTGGACGCCATCGTCAGCTTCAGGCCGCTAGACGAGGAGATCATCCTGCGGGTGGTCGACAAGTTCCTGCTCCAGCTGGAAAGCCAGCTCACGGAAAAGAAGGTCGAAGTCACCTTCACCGATGCGCTGCGCAAGCACCTGGCGAAGAAGGGCTTCGATCCGCTCATGGGCGCACGGCCGATGCAGCGCCTGATCCAGGACACGATCCGTCGTGCGCTGGCCGACGAGTTGCTGTTCGGTCGCCTTGTCGATGGCGGCCGGTTGAGCGTGGACATCGACGCCGACGGCAACCCGGTCCTCGACATCCAGCCGCCGCGAAAGAGCCCGAAGACCGAAACGGCGACCGCTTCCTGACGCGCCGGACGGCGACCGCGGACTACCAGGCCGCGGCCGGATCCTGTCTGTAATACGAAGAGAGCAACCGGTACAACGCCGGTTGCTCTTTTTTCATTCCGAGTGGCGCGACGAAGAACGCCTCGGAAGCGACCGCGAAAAATTCGTCCGGCGATTCCGCGCCATAGGGATCGAGAACGGTTTCATGTCCGCAGACCACCCGTTCGGCAAAGCGGTCGTACTCCGGCAGCAGCACCTCCAGCCATTGCGCGCGTGCAGCCTGGGTCGGCAGCAGCGGCACACCGTCAGACACGCCATCGGTCATGTCGAGCACATGAGCGAACTCGTGAATGACGACGTTGTAGGCCCACGACGCAAGCTCCCCGGCATCGCGCACGTCATTCCACGTCAGCATCACCGGGCCGCCTTCCATCGCTTCGCCGGTCAGCACTTCGTCGTAGTGGTGCACGACGCCGGCTTCATCGACATGAGTCCGCTGCGCGACCACCTCGTCGGCGTGCATCACGATGCCGACGAAGCTGTGGTAACTCTCCAAGCCCAGCCTCAGCACCGGAAGGCACGCCTGCGCCGCGACTGCGACGGCAATATCGTCGGTCACCACGAACCCGTCAATGCCGGTGAACTCCTTCTCGTCAAGGAACAGGCTGGCGAGGCGGCGAAGCTCGGAGCGATCATCTTCACTGCGGTTGGCAAGAAAGGGATAGCGCTCGAGCGTCAATGCCCAGAGGGCATCGGGGATCGCCCGGCGTTCGAGTGCCCGTTCCTCACGCTGCCGCTGCCAGTACTGCCGCAGGCGGTTCAGCATGCCGTGCCGCTCAATGCTTCTTGCAGTCCGAGCCTTCGCAGGCCGGTGGGTGTGAAGCGAAGCACCTCGGCACGAGGCTGTGGAGAGTCGAGGTCCCAGTCTGAAAGTACGTGCCGGAGAAATCCCGGCGCTATTTCGCTGTCACCCGGCTGATGCGTGTGCCCGTGAATCATGACGTTCGATCCCGATGCGCGCAGCCAGGCGACCGCGGCATCCTGATCGATGTCGACCCAAGGTCCGCCGGTCGCCTTCATCGCTTCGCTCGCATGACGCATTCCGCTCGCGATGCTCCTCCGCTCGGCCAGCGGCCGCGCAAGAACGGCCTGCTGCCATGCCGGGTCGCGCACCTTGGTCCGGAAGCGCTGGTAGTCGATGTCGTCGAGGCAGAGTGCGTCCCCGTGCGTGAGCAGCCACTGAGACCCCCACGCTGACAGCAGCGTCGGATCGTGCAGTCGCGTCGCGCCGCAATCCGCAAGCATCTCATCACCGACCATGAAGTCGCGATTGCCCGGCATGAAGGCAAGCGGCCTGCGCTGCCCGGCCTGTATCAGCACCTGAGCACATTCGCGCTCGAAGCCTTCGACGCGGGAGTCGTCGCCCACCCAGAGTTCGAACAGGTCGCCCAGGATGAACACCGCGTCCGCGGGCGTATGCAGAAGATGACGGCGCCAGGCGTCGAAGGTGCGGGGATGGTCGGCGGCCAGGTGAAGATCGGAGATGAGGTCGATCGCCCGCCAGGCGGCGGGCGCTTCGAAGCGGGCAATTGCCGCGTCAGGCGACTTCGACGACACGCTCGATCACGACATCTTCGGTTGGCACGTCGTCATGCATGCCACGGCGTGCGGTGCTCACCTTCTCGATCTCGTCGACCACATCCTGCCCCGACACCACCTTGCCGAATACCGTATAACCCCAGCCCTGGGGAGACTCCGACTTGAAGTTGAGGAAGCCGTTGTCGGTGGTGTTGATGAAGAACTGCGCGGTGGCCGAGTGCGGCGCGGAGGTGCGCGCCATCGCGATCGTGTAGTGGTCGTTCTTCAGGCCGTTGTTGGCCTCGTTCTGGACCGGCGCGTCAGTGCTTCGCTGCTTCAAGCCGGGCTCGAAGCCGCCGCCCTGGATCATGAAGCCCTTGATCACGCGATGGAACATGGTGCCGTCGTAATGGCCCTTGCGAACATACGACAGAAAGTTCTCCACCGTGGCCGGTGCCTTGGCGTCGTCGAGCTCGATGGTGATGTCGCCCTTGCTGGTCTGCAGCTGGATGCGCTTGCTCATGTCATTTCTCCACAGTGGCCTTGGTGATGGCGACCGGCTCGAGCGGCACGTTCTGGTG
>DASTGE010000285.1:0-2163 GCA_035719405.1 Burkholderiaceae bacterium | reverse complement strand
AAAGAGAGCAACTTGAAGCGATGAAGAGCAAAGGGTCGCATGCAGCGCACAAGCTGATCAACGCGTTGATCCTGCTCAATTGCGATGAAGCTGATGGCCGGGGGACGAAGCGGCGCAGCAGCGAAGAGATCGCACAGGTGCTGCAGGTCAGTGCGCGCAAGATTGACCGGGTGAAGCAGCGCTTCGTGGAGGACGGATTTGAGGCGGCGCTCAATGGCCGGCAAGGGCATAGAAGCCATGAGAAGGTGATCGACGGCGATGTGGAAGCCCACTTGGTGGCCTTGAGCTGTAGCGAGCCGCCAGCCGGGCGTGCGCGGTGGACGTTGCGGCTATTGGCACAAAAGGCGGTTGAGCTGCAATATGTGGGGGCGATCTCCCATGAGGCGGTACGTCAGACGCTCAAAAAAACGAAATTAAGCCCTGGAAGAAGGTAGGCTGGGTGATTCCACCAGAGTCGAACGCGGAGTTCGTGGCGGCGATGGAGAAGGTGCTGGACGTATATCGCCGGCCGTACGATACGGCGAGACCAGTGGTGTGCATGGATGAGACGCCGCGCCAGTTGATCGGGCAGGTACGCCAGCCCATTCCGGCCGAACCGGGTCAACCGGCACGCGAGGACTACGAGTACGAGCGCTTGGGCGTGTGCAATGTTTTCATGGCTACCGAGCCGCTGGCCGGTCGACGCATGACCAAGGTGACCGAGCGAAAGACCAAGATCGACTGGGCGGAGCCTGTCCGGAATTTTGTGTGCGAGGCATTTAGCATGACGACAAGGAGCATGAATGCCACGCAAGATGAAGACCGCCTCGGCGGACAAGGCGGCGCTGCCGCAGTTCTCGGCTGATCTGCTGGAGCAACTGGTTCCGGGGCCGATCACAGCTGGGCAATGCGAGGACATTTTTCAGCAGTTCAAGAAGGCGCTTGTGGAGCGCGCGCTGGGTGCGGAGATGAGCCACCACCTGGGCTACGCGCCCGGCCAGGAGAAGCCCGAAGGGGCCGTGAACCATCGCAATGGCAAGAGCGCCAAGACGGTCCTGACCGACACGGGGGCGATCACCATCGACGTTCCTCGCGACCGCCAAGGCTCGTTCGAGCCGCAGATCATCGCCAAGCACGAGCGTCGTTTCACGGGCTTCGACGACAAGATCGTGGCGATGTATGCGCGAGGCATGACGGTGCGAGAGATCCAAGCGTTTCTGGCCGAGATGTACTCGGTCGATGTCTCGCCCGAGCTCATCAGCAGTATCACCGACGCGGTCATGAGCGAGGTTACGGCGTGGCAATCGCGACCGCTCGAAGCGATGTACCCGGTGGTGTTCTTCGACACCCTGCGGGTGAAGATCCGCGAGGACGCTGTCGTGCGCAGCAAGGCCGTTTACCTGGCGCTGGGCATACTGCCCGACGGCACGCGGGACATCCTGGGCATCTGGATCGAGAACACCGAGGGTGCGAAGTTCTGGATGAAGGTCTTCAACGACCTGAAGACGCGTGGCTGCAACGACATTCTGATCGCCGTCACCGATGGCCTCAAAGGGATGCCTGAGGCCCTCGGCACGGTGTTCCCCGCGACTACCCTGCAGACCTGCATCGTGCACCTCATTCGCAACAGCCTGGACTTCGCAAGCTGGAAGGACCGCAAGGCGTTGGCCGCTGCCCATCAAGCCGATCTACACCGCGCCCAGCGCCGAAGCTGCGCAGGCCGAGCTGGAGGCCTTCGAGCAGGGTGCGTGGGGGCGCAAGCTGCCCACCGTCGTGGCGGCTTGGCGCAGAGCCTGGGACAAGGTCATACCGTTCTTCGCCTTCCCTCCTGACGTGCGGCGTGTGATCTACACTGTCAGCGCCGATTCAATTTTGACCCACCCTGCCGAGCGAATATTGACCCGGGGATGGAAGCCGGCAGCATGCGTGCCGACTGTGGACAAGTGTATGTCGTTGGGAACTTGGCTCGACGCTCGAAGATGGCGCGGGGCAAGCTGCGAAGGGCGTAGCCGGTAACAGCTTGCCCCGCGCGCGGCGACCGTCTACCGTGGGCTGATACCCTCGGAAGGTCGCTAATCTGGCCCTACAGCCTCGATTACGCTGTGGCCTGCACTTGGCTGCCCCGTCGGCTCATCTCGCGCTCCCTGACGCGCTTCTTGGTCGCCGCAGCGCTGCGCGTGAAGC
>DASTGE010000284.1:0-10130 GCA_035719405.1 Burkholderiaceae bacterium | reverse complement strand
GCAAGCCGCTGTTCGGCTATTCCTCGATGGTGTATGCCCTCTCCTCCATCGCCATCCTGTCTTTCATCGTGTGGGCTCATCATATGTTCACGGTTGGCATGCCGGCGGCCGGACAGCTCTTCTTCATGTACGCCACCATGCTGATCGCGGTGCCGACCGGCGTGAAGGTGTTCAACTGGGTCGCCACGATGTGGAAGGGCTCGATGACCTTCGAGACCCCGATGCTGTTCGCGGTCGGCTTCATCTTCGTGTTCACGATGGGCGGCTTCACCGGCCTGATCCTCTCGGTGGCGCCGATCGACATCCAGTTGCAGGACACCTACTACGTCGTCGCGCACTTCCACTACGTGCTCGTCGCCGGCTCGCTGTACGCCCTCTTTGCCGGCGTCTACTACTGGGGACCAAAGTGGACGGGCGTCATGTACGACGAGACGCGCGGCAAGATCCACTTCTGGTGGTCGCTGATTGCGTTCAACGTCACCTTCTTCCCGATGCACTGGCTTGGGCTGGCCGGTATGCCGCGCCGTTATGCCGATTACCCGATGCAGTTTGCCGACTTCAACATGTGGGCCTCGATCGGCGCGTTCGCCTTCGGCCTGGCCCAGGTGTACTTCTTCCTGTTCGTCGTCGTGCCAATGATGCGTGGGCAGGGTCAGAAGGCGCCCCAGAAGCCGTGGGAAGGCGCCGAAGGTCTGGAGTGGGAAGTGCCGTCGCCTGCGCCGTTCCACACCTTTGAGCATCCCCCGAAGCTCGACCCCTCGGCAACGAAGGTGATCGGCTGAAGGCGGTGGCGATGCCACAGTTCCTTCATCCTTGCTTTCAAGCATGAGCCCCGAAGAGCGCAAGAACAACCTCCGGCTGGCGCTGATCCTGGTGTCGGTCGCGGTGGCGTTCGCGCTCGGGTTCGTCGTCAAGGTCGTACTGTTCGGGGCATGAGGACATGAACAGGCCCGCGATGCCAGACGCGCGACGCGACAACCTTCGGATGCTCGCCAAGCTGTTGGTCATTGCGGCGATGATGTTCAGCTTTGGCTACGCGATGGTGCCGCTGTACAAGTCGATCTGCGAGGCCTTGGGCATCAATGTGCTGTCGCGCAGCGAGCTTGCGGACTCACGGGTCGGTGAGCGCGGACTTGTCAACACGCAGGTCGATCCATCGCGGACGATCAGCGTCGAGTTCGATGCCAATGCGCGTGGTCCCTGGAGCTTCAGGCCGGAGCGCTCTTCGATGGAGGTGCATCCCGGTCAGGTGACGACGGTGATGTACGAGTTCCGCAATGAGCAGAACCGTACGATGTCGGCTCAGGCGATTCCCAGCTACGCACCCAAGCAGGCAAGCCCGTACTTCAACAAGCTGCAGTGCTTCTGCTTCAACGAATACACGCTGGCACCGGGTGAAAGCCGGCGCTGGCCTGTGACCTTCGTGATCGACCCCAAGTTGCCGAAAGACGTGAAGACCATCACCTTGTCCTACACCTTCTTCGAGGTGGTGGGAAAGGGCAGGGGAGCCACGTCGTGAGTCAGTCCGGGCACGACGACAAATCTCAGGCCGGCGGCCTGCGGGACGCCGTTGGACGCAGAGGGTCGTTCCTGCAGACGCTGCGGGCCGTCGCCTGGTCGTTCTTTGGTGTGAGGCGCTCGAGCGACTATGAAAAGGATGTGCACCAACTCAACCCCGTGCATGTGATAGTGGCCGGGGTGCTGGCGGCAGTCGTCCTCATCATCGTGCTGTTGTTGATCGTCCGTTGGGTCGTCAGCAGCGGCGCGGGGGGCTGAGGCGCGAAGTTTGCGAGAGTTTCAGTTCAAGGAGAAACGCTTCATGTCGGCAACGACGACACCACATGCTCAGGCACCGTATTACTTCGTGCCGTCGCCTTCGGCGTATCCCGTCCTCACGTCGATCGGCCTGTTCTTCGTGATTCTCGGCGCCGCGCAGTGGATCAACGGCCATGGATGGGGCATGTATTCGCTGCTGTTCGGACTGGTGTGGTGGGCGGTGGTCATCTTCCGCTGGTTCGGCCAGGCCATCCGCGAGAGCGAAGGCGGGTTGTACGGTCAGCGGGTCGACGTGTCGTACCGCTGGAGCATGAGCTGGTTCATCTTCTCGGAGGTGATGTTCTTCGGCGCCTTCTTCGGCGCGCTGTTCTGGGCGCGGCTGGCCTCCGTACCCTCGCTCGGCAGCCTGGAGAACCAGATCCTGTGGCCGGACTTCAAGGCGATGTGGCCGAGCGTGGCGGTCGGCTCCACCGCTTCGCCCGCGGGCACCGTCGAGCCCTTCCATACGATCGGTCCCTGGCCCTTGCCGACCATCAACACGGCCTTGCTGCTGTCATCGGGTGTGACGCTCACGATCGCCCACCATGCGCTGCTTGCGGGCCAGCGCGCGAGGACGATCGCGTGGATGTGGATCACGGTGATCCTCGGTGCCACGTTCCTTTGTGTGCAGGCGTACGAGTATCACCACGCCTATGCCGAGCTGAACCTCAAGTTGAGCTCCGGGATCTTCGGCTCGACCTTCTTCATGCTGACGGGCTTCCACGGGTTCCATGTGTTCGTCGGCATGCTGATGCTGCTGTTCATCACGTTGAGGCTGATGCGGGGCCATTTCACCCCCAGTCGCCACTTCGGCTTCGAAGGCGCGGCCTGGTACTGGCACTTCGTCGACGTGGTGTGGCTCGGCCTGTACTTCCTCGTCTACTGGCTTTGACGCGCGCCTTCCACCGGCCTTGAAGCCGGCTTTGTCGTTGATGCTGGAACTCCCTCTCGGAGAGGGGGCAGGGGGAGCCAAAGGCTCACCTCGAAGGGATTGCTGCCGGGCTACCGCCCGGTCGGAATCCCTTTGGGTTGAATCCACCCCATGCGCCAACTGAGCAGCAGCAGAAGGAACAAAGCGACCGAAAGTCCCACGCGCACTGCAAGTGCCCTTGCCATGCGCTTGTCTCGCCGGCCCGTTGCAACGCCTTCCTCGTCCTTGCGCAGCATGAACACACCCGCGCTGGCCAGCGCGACCAGCACGGCGATCAGGGCAATGATGAAGACGATCCTCATGTGATCGATTATGGCAACGCGATGCTCGCCGAATCACGCAAGCGCTTCCTGGTCGTGACGCTGGCCGCCGCCTTCATGGCGGTGCTCACGGCCGGGCTCGGACGGTGGCAGCTCGATCGGGCGCGGCAGAAGACAGAGTTGCGGCATTCCATGGATGTCCGTGCGGCAATGCCGCCGGTCGTCCCGAGCCAGCTCGCGCGCAGTGAGAGTGACGCGAAGGAACAGTGGCATCGCAGCGTCCGGCTGAAGGGACGCTGGCTCGCGGACCGGACGATCTATCTCGACAACCGGCAGCACGACGGCCTACCGGGCTTCTTCGTCCTGACGCTGCTCGAGCTCGCGCCAGGCGATGCCGTGGTCGTCCAACGGGGATGGCTGCCACGCGATGCGCGCGATCGCACGCGCATCCCGCCTTACGACACTCCCACCGGCATCGTGGAGGTGACAGGGCGCATCGCCCCGCCGCCTTCCAGGCTGTACGACCTTCCCGGTGCCGCCTCAGGTCCGATCCGGCAGAATCTCGATCTGGGCGCCTACGCGCATGAAGTCGGCATTGCCTTGAGGCCGCTGTCAGTGTGGCAGGAGGGCGCGAGTGGGGACGGCCTTCTGCGCGACTGGCCGCGGCCGCAGCTGAACGTGCAGATGCACTATGGGTACGCTTTCCAGTGGTTCGCACTCTGCGCCCTCGTCACGGGTCTTTATGTCTGGTTCCAACTCCTCCGCCCCCGACGTCCGCCCATCGGGTGAACGCACTTCCAGCGCGGCGTCGCTCGGCCTCGAGCCCTTGAGCCTCACGGTGCACTCGATGCCAACGCCCGCACTGGCCGATGCGGATCGGCAGCGCACTCGGGCCGGACGTTGGAAGATGCTCGCGGTACTGGCCGTTTGTGCCGCCCCCGTGGTCGCCTCGTACTTCACCTATTTCGTGATCCGGCCCCAAGGCCGCAACAACTACGCGGCCCTGATTCAGCCGACACGGGGAATTCCCCTTCGGTTGCCTCTCGTCGATCTCGATGGTCGCCCGGTCGACCCGGCGTCATTGAAAGGGCAATGGCTGCTTGTCAGTGTCGGCAGCGGTTCTTGCGACGCCGCGTGCGACCGGAGGCTGTTCTTGCAGCGCCAACTGCGCGAGATGCTGGGCAAGGATCGCGACCGCGTCGACAAGGTGTGGCTCGTGATCGACGATAAGCCGATTGCGCCCGGGTTGCGTGAAGCGCTTGCCAAGCCGCCCACCATTGTCCTGCGCGTCCCTCGGGGCGCATTGGCCGGGTGGGTGCAGCCGGAGGTCGGCCATGCACTTGAGGAACATTTGTACCTTGTCGACCCGATGGGTGAGTGGATGATGCGCGCGCCGGCCGATCCGGATCCGAAGAAGCTGTATCGCGACCTCGACCGTCTCATGCGAGCTTCGGCCGGCTGGGATCGACCGGGGCGCTGAAGCCGCGGAGCGTAATGCGATGAAAGGGCAGACGGGATGACGCCCCAGCCTCTTGTCGACCTGGCGCCGCTGGCTCGCATGCTGCTGCTTGGCGCGCTCATCGCGGTCTTGCCGTTGGCCTGGATCGGCTGGCGGTATCGTCGCGGCCATCCCGTCACGCGCTGGCGGGCGCTGACCGTGCTCACGTTGTTTCTCACCTTCGACCTCGTCCTGTTCGGCGCCTTCACGCGGCTTACCGATTCCGGGCTCGGCTGCCCCGACTGGCCGGGCTGTTACGGGAATGCGAGTCCGATCGGCGCCCATGACGAGATCCATGCTGCGCAGACCACGCTTCCGACCGGTCCCGTCACGCATCGCAAGGCATGGATCGAGATGCTCCACCGCTATCTGGCGACCGCGGTCGGCGCCCTGATCACGGCGTTGGCGGTGGTCGCGTGGTGGCAGCATCGCCGCGGCCGTCGCACTGTCGTCCCCGCGCCCTCGCCGTGGTGGGCGACGGCGACCTTCGCATGGGTCTGTGTGCAGGGCGCCTTCGGTGCGCTGACCGTCACGTTGAAGCTGTATCCCGCGATCGTCACGGGGCACCTGCTCGGGGGGCTCGCGCTGCTGGCCTTGCTTGCAGGACAGGCCGAAGGCTTCGAGCCACCTCAGCGCGTGCTGTCGCCGGCGTTGCGTCGCGTCGTATGGATCGTTGCCGTCCTCAGCCTTGTTCAGATCGCGCTCGGCGGCTGGGTCAGCACGAACTATGCGGTGCTCGCCTGTACCGACTTCCCCACTTGCCACGGCAGTTGGTGGCCTCAGATGGACTTCGTCCATGGTTTCACCTTGCGTCGCGAACTGGGCGCGACCGCAGGGGGCGACTGGCTTCCCTTTACGGCACTCACAGCCATCCACTACACCCATCGCCTGATGGCTTGCGTGGTACTTGCGGCGCTGCTGTGGTTGGCTTATGCACTCGGACGCTCCGGCGGTGCTTCCACAATGCGATGGGCACTTGCCTTCGCCGGCGTGGCGGCGTGGCAAGTGGCGAGCGGGCTGTCGAACGTCGTGCTGGGCTGGCCGCTGGCTGCTGCCATCGCACACACCGCTGGCGCTGCCGCTCTGGTGGTGCTGCTCACCACCCTGCTGGTGCGCTCCCGTCCTGTCCATGCCTGGGTCCAGGGCGAGCGTGCGCAAGCGGGCCAGGTGCCCGTTGCTCCGTAGAATTCCCGGTCCCCTCATCGCATGGCCAACACCTTCAGCTCGTCCCATCCGGCTCATGTTGCGACAGCGTCGCGGCTGCGGCAGTACTACGTGCTGACGAAGCCTCGTGTGGTGCAGCTGATCGTGTTCTGCGCGGTGATCGGCATGCTGCTCGCCGAGCCTGGACTGCCGGACTGGCGAGTCGCTCTGCCTGCCACCGCCGGCATCTGGCTGGTGGCTGGTGCCGCCGCGGCCTTCAACTGCCTTGTCGAGCAGCACATTGACGCCAGGATGGTGCGCACCGCATGGCGGCCGACGGCCCGGCACGAGCTGACGAATGCACAGGCCCTCATGTTCTCGCTGGTGCTCTGCGCGCTGGGCAGCAGCCTGCTGTGGTTCTTCGTCAACCCGCTGACGATGTGGCTCACCTTCGCGACCTTCGTCGGCTACGCCGTCGTGTACACGGTGCTGCTCAAGCCGATGACCCCGCAGAACATCGTGATCGGCGGCGCCTCGGGCGCGATGCCGCCCGTGCTCGGCTGGACCGCCATGCGCGGGGAAGTCTCGCCCGAAGCGCTGATGCTGTGCCTCATCATCTTCCTCTGGACGCCGCCGCACTTCTGGGCGCTTGCGCTGTATCGGGCCGAGGACTACCGCCGCGCGGGGCTGCCGATGCTGCCGGTCACCCACGGCAACGAATTCACGCGCCTGCATGTGCTGCTGTACACCCTGGTGCTGTTTGCCGCGACGCTGCTGCCGTTCATCTACGGGATGAGCGGGTGGTTCTACCTCGCTGCGGCCATTGGGCTCGGCGGCACCTTCATCGGCCATGCCCTCCGGTTGTGGCGCGCATACAGCGACGCCCTTGCACGTCGGACCTTCCGCTTTTCGATCCTCCATCTGTCGCTGCTGTTCGCGGCGTTGCTGGTTGATCATTACCTGATGCCCTGGATCTCATGACCCGTCGTTTTCCGCGCCGCGCTGTGCTGCTCGCGTCTCTCATCCTGCTCGCAGGCTGTGACAGGTTGCCTGGAGGTGGCGGCAACCCGGGCTTCCAGTCCGTCGATATCACGGGGGCCGACTACGCCCGGCGCCTCGACCTGCCGGACGCCAACGGGACGCTTCGGACGCTGGACGACTTCAAGGGCAAGGTGATCGTGGTGTTCTTCGGATACACGCAATGCCCCGACGTATGCCCGACCACGATGGCGGAGCTGGCGCAGGTGAAGAAGTCGCTCGGTGCCGACGGCGACAAGGTTCAGGGCGTATTCGTCACGCTTGACCCCGAGCGTGACACGCCTCAGCTTCTGAAGTCCTACCTCGCCAACATCGACCCGAGCTTTGTCGCCTTGCGGGGCACGGCCGAGCAGACGCAGGCGGCAGCCAGGGAGTTCAAGGTGTTCTACGCCAAGGTGCCGGGAAAGACGCCGGGCAGCTATACGATGGATCACACCGCCGGCTCATACGTCTTCGATACGCGGGGCCGGGTCCGGCTTTTCACGCGCTACGGCACCGGCGCGACGGCGCTCGCGTCTGACATCAAGGCATTGCTCGCCCAGGGTTAGCGTTTGCGCGAGTTGCTTGCCGCCCAGCTCCTTGCGACGCAGGCAAGTTGACCGGCAGCGCTCACGCGATGCAGCGGCGCACTTTTACGGCATGCCGCTTGCCGCTTTCGTGGCATGGTTGCGCTTGCTCTCGCCAGCCTCCCGCGCGTCGGGTTCGTCGACAGGCACGATGCGGGTGAGCGTTTGGGGTACCTGCTGCTGGAGCACCTCGCGCAGGAGCGGCGACCGCTCGTGATCATCGCGCTGTCCCGCGGCGGGGTGCCGGTGGCGATCCAGGTCGCACGCCTGCTGCATGCACCGCTTGATCTGCTGTGCGCGAGCAAGCTGAAGGCACCGGGACAATCGGCGCTCTCGATCGGGGCGCTGGTGCTGGCGGCAAAGCCGTGCAGCGTGGTCAATCCGCGCATGGTGGAGGCGGTCGGTGCCACTGAGGGCGATGTCGACGCCGAGCAGCGGCGTCTTTGCGAAGAGCTGGAACTGCATCGGCAGGCTGCAATCGGGGGCCGAGCGCCGTTACCACTGGATGGCAAAGTCGCCGTGCTGGTCGACGATGGAATCGTGACCGGTGCCACCATGCGTGCGGCGCTGATGGCGCTGGCCGATTCACGGTCGGCGCGAGCGATCGTGGCAGTCCCTGTCGCTCCGCTCGGCATCGAGCAGCGTCTCGGCCGCAACGAATGCGACTTCGTCTGCGTGCTGCTCCGTCCCGAGCTTGGACGACTTTCCGAGTACTACACCGACTTCGAGCCGGTCAATGAAGCGCACGTCGTCGAGCTGCTGCGCCCTTCGGGGAACGCAGCTCAGACGCCCGAGGGATAGGTATCGGGTTCGGGCGTGTGGGCGTGCGGCCAGAAGGCCGAGCGATCCAGTGGCGGGAGTGCCCGGGTCTGGTCCACATGGACGACGGCGTCGAACTGCCCTGGCAGCCACGAGCGGAAGTAATGGCTGTATAGCTCCGTGTCGGGCCGGTAGATCACGCCGATCGCGCGTTCGAGGCGAGGCTGCGCAAGCGCCTGCTGCAGCTCGGGATGGCCCGACAGCGGCAACAGGAAGAGCGGCAGACCGACGTCGTGCAGCAGCCGTTCATGACTTCCGGAACGTGAGGGCAGCACTGTCTTCAGTTCCGCGGCGCCATCCCAGTCGGTGGCGGCTGTGACCGTGCCCGCGTGCGTCGTGAAGCCGATGAGCCGCGACTCGCCCAACTCCGGGGCGCGCTCGCGAACAAGCTGGCCCAGGTTGACTTCGCCTTCGTCGCACATGGCGGTGGCGCGGGCGTCGCCGATGTGTGAGTTGTGTGCCCACACCACGATCTTTGCCGGGCGCCCACGCTGCGCCGAGAGGTGAGCCTGAAGCTCCACCAGCGTCTGCACCATGTGGCGGTCACGCAGGTTCCACGACTCGGCACGGCCTTGGAACATCGAGCGGTAGTACGCCTCCGCGTCGCGCACGACGCGCGCGTTCTGCTGTGCATAGAAGTGCTCGTCGTTCATCGAGCCACTGCTGTCGGCTCGCGCAAGCCGGGTCGATGACTGCGACGACATCTCCAGCAGTTGTTGCACCACCTCCCGCTCACACCCCGCATTAAGGCCGAAGCTCACCGCATGTCCGTAGTATTGCGGATCCTCCCCGAAATGATCGAAGCAGCTGTAGCGGTCTCGGGCCCGTCGCGCTGCTTCCGCGTCGACACGATCCAGATAGTGCAGCACCGCCTGCATCGATCCACGCAGGCTGTACAGGTCGAGGCCGAAGAAGCCCGCGATACCCTGGGGTTCTCGCTGCATCAGGTTGTACTCGCGCAGCCATTCGAGCCACGCGGCGACCTCGACGTTGCGCCACATCCATTGAGGGAAGCGCTCGAAACCGCCGAGTGCCTCCTCCACGGTCCGGTCCTCTGTGCCGCCTTGAGCCCAGCGGCTCGCTCGCAACGCATCCGGCCAATCCGCCTCGACGGCGACAGCGTCGAACCCGTGTTCGACGATGAGCCGCTGCGTGAGAAGCACCCTCAGAAGGTAGAACTCGCGCGTACCGTGGGTCGCCTCCCCAAGGAGCACGACGCGCGCGCCGGCCACGAACGACAGCACCGGGTCGAGGTCATGCTCATCTCGCAGCGCCTGTGCGTGCCGACGCAGTGTCGTGAGGGCGGAAATGTCCGAAGCCATCGCCACACGTAAGAAGCAATGCGCGCGCCTGTCCGGCGCCTCCTTCCTCACCCAAAACTTTCATTCCTCCTCGCAAGTCCTTGGTTCCACGCTCTTTTCCGACGCCTTCGCGCGTCTCAACTCTTTTTCCTAAGTAATTGATTTGATTGATTTTTTTTGCTGCCTTCCGTTGACCCGCGATCCACCGTCGGATAAAGTGGAGGAAAGTGCAATTTAGTGGGGTTTGGTGTCTTCGTTTGTCTTCCAGGGTGCGTCCGCGTTGGCGCTGGACGGAAAGGGCCGGATCACCGTCCCCGTCCGTCATCGCGACGTGCTGATGGCGCTTGCCGGAGGACAGCTCACCATCACCAAGCACCCCGACGGTTGCCTGCTCATCTTTCCGCGACCCGCTTGGGAGGTGTTCCGCGACAAGTTGATGGGGCTTCCGTTCGCCGCCGATGGCTGGCGGCGCATCTTTCTCGGCAACGCGGTCGACGTGGAGATCGACGGGTCATCGCGCGTTCTCATCTCGCCGGAACTGCGCACGGCCGCTGCGCTGTCAAAGGATGTGATGCTGCTCGGCATGGGCCAGCGGCTGGAGCTGTGGGACGCAGCCAAGTACGCCGAACAGGAAGCCAAGACCGTCTCTCAAGGCATGCCCGAGGCGCTGAAGGACTTCGTGCTGTGATCGACGAGGTAGCCAAGTTCAGCCACCGCACTGTCCTGCTTCGGGAGGCGGTCGAGGCCCTCCTGTGGGAC
>DASTGE010000283.1:0-5897 GCA_035719405.1 Burkholderiaceae bacterium | reverse complement strand
CGGTGCAGCCGGAGATACCGATGGCGCAAGGGAGCAGCGCCACGGACCTGTTGCAAGGCGCACGGGTGCTGCTTGTGGAAGACCAGGCCGTGAACCGCGAGCTGGCGGTCGCCATGCTGCAGCGGCTCGGCTGCCACGTCGAGGTCGCCTGCGACGGGCGCGCGGGAATGACCGCAGCCCTGGAGGGACAGCACGACGTGGTCCTGATGGACTGCCAGATGCCCGAGATGGACGGCTTTGCCGCGACGGAAGCGATCCGCCGCGCGGAAACAAAGACCGGGGCGCACCTGCCCATCATCGCCCTCACGGCCAATGCAATAACCGGCGATCGCGAGCTGTGCAAGGCGGCGGGCATGGACGACTACATGACCAAGCCGTTCACGCGGGCGCAGCTCGCGCAGATGCTGACCCAATGGCTCGTGAAGTCGCAGGGGAATGCGCAGGCGCCTCCCGGGCCTGCCGAATCAACAGCGCTCGCCGAACCTTCCGGCGACGCGGAATCGACGCGCATCGACACCGCCACGCTCGACTCCATTCGGGCCGTGGGAGGCAACGAGCTGCTGCGACGGATGATCGGCCTGTTTCTCGCCGAAACCCCTTTGCTGCTGCAGTCGATCCATACCGCGGTGACGGGCAACAACCCGAACGGCGTCGCCGCAGCGACTCACGCGTTGAAGTCCATCAGCCAGAACCTGGGGGCCATGCTGCTTGCACGCTTGTGCAAGCAAGTCGAGCAGCAGGCGCGGCAGGGGGCGGTGCCGCAAGGCATCGCCGAACAACTTGATGACGCCCTTGGAAAGACAGTGGCGGCGCTGCAATCCATTCTCGAGGACCCGATGACATGAACCTGATCGACGCTGTCCCTGCCGACACGCTCGCGATGATCGTCGATGACGACCCGACGATGCGCCTGATGCTTCAGTCCACCCTCGGCAAGGCCGGCATCCGGACGGAAGCATTCTGCGACGCGCGTTCGGCAATCGCCGCCTTCGAAAGGCTGCGGCCTCACCTGGTGCTGCTCGACATCGGCCTGCCGGACATCGACGGCATCGAAGCATGCCGCACGCTGCGGGCGCTGACCGGCGGACGCGACACGCCGGTGGTGATGCTGACGGGAAACGACGACCCAAAGTCGGTGGGGCGGTCGTACGAGGTGGGCGCCACCGACTTCATCGCCAAGCCGATCAACTGGGAAATCCTGACGCATCGCGTGCGCTACATCCTGCGCTCGGCGCGAGCCTTCAGGGAGGTCGCGCATTCACGCGAACGGTTGGCCGAGGCGCAGTGCGCGGCGGGCATCGGCAGCTGGGAGTGGCGGCCCGACGGCGATTGCATGCAGTGCTCGGAAGAGGCCCTGCGCATCTTCGGCTGGTCCGATGCCAGCCCACCCGAGACGCTGCAGCGGCTGATCGATCTGGGTCTGGCCGGCGATCATGGACTGCGCAAGATGCTCGAACACGCAGCACGCAGCGACGAGCCGCTGGACGTCGAACACAGGATCGTGAACCACGGTGAGCACCGGGTGCTCCACTTCCGCGGCCGGGGTCGACGCGACGCCAGCGCAGAGGTGTCGCTTCACGGTACGGTACAGGACGTCACCGAGCGCCATGAAGCCGCGGAACGCATCCGCCACCTGGCCTACCATGACAGCCTCACAGGCTTGCCCAATCGCGCCTGGCTCCACGACACCGCGCAGCGCGCGCTCGCTCGCGCAGAGGCCGAAGGCCTGATGGCCGCAGTCATGCTGCTCGACATCGACAAATTCAAGCGCATCAACGACACGCTCGGCCATGCGGTCGGCGACCAGTTGCTGTGTGCTGTCGCAGCGCGGCTTTCGAGCCGATTCCGCCGCGACGACACGATAGCCCGACTGCGCCAGGAGGGCATGCACATTTCGCTGTCGCGGCTGGGAGGCGACGAGTTCTGCGTCGTGGTCGATGGCCTGACCTCGCGCAGCCAGGCCGAGCGGCTCGCAGAGCGCGTACTGCGTGCCTTTGCGGAGCCCTTCCGGCTGGCCGACCAATCGGCCATCGTCAGCCCCAGCATCGGCGTCGCGTTGTTTCCTGAAGATGGGTGCGATGTCGGCAGTCTGCTGAAGGCCGCGGACACTGCCATGTATCAGACCAAGAATGAGGGCCGCAACAACTACAGCTTTTACCGGTCCGGCGCGAACACATTGGCCAGCGACAGGCTGAGGGTGGAGTCGGAGCTGAGGCGGGCTGTCGATCGCGGGGAACTCGTGCTTCACTACCAGCCCATCATGTCCAGTGACGGCGCCGGCGTGATGGGACTGGAGGCTCTGGTGCGCTGGCAGCATCCCCGGCACGGCCTGATGATGCCGGCCCATTTCATCGACATCGCGGAGGAGGCTGCGTTGATCGTGCCGATCGGTGAATGGGTGCTTCACGAGTCGTGCATGCAATGCGCACGCTGGCAAGCCCAGGGCCTGCGCGTGCCCCCGATCGCCGTGAACGTCTCGGGAGAGCAATTCCGACGTTCCAACCTTCTTCCGATGGTGCGGTCCGCGCTGCGGCACAGCGGCCTCGATCCGGCCAGCCTCAAGCTCGAAATCACCGAAAGCGTGCTGATGCGCGATGTGGACGCGACAATGCGCAACCTCGGCCGTGCAAGCGAAATGGGCGTCAGGTTGTCGATCGACGATTTCGGCACGGGCTATTCATCACTGGCCTATCTCAAGCGCTTCCCCGTCGCCGAGCTGAAGCTGGACCGCTCGTTCGTCGCAGACATCGTGAACGATTCGCGCGTCCTCGCGATTGTCACTGCCGTCATCCGCATGGCGCTCGACATGTCGTTGTCTGTGGTCGCCGAAGGTGTCGAGAGCAAGGTGCAGGCCGACCTGCTGCGGCGGCTGGGCTGCCCTTCGTTGCAGGGCTTTCACTTTCACAAGCCGTTGCGGGCCGGCGATGTGATCGCGCTGCTCGACACGGCCTCGACCCGCAAGCGGATTCCAGCAGAGATGACGGGATAGCACGGCGTCGTCATCCACCCACTGCCATCCGTCCAATTGCGCTTGCGGGTTTGCGCCTTGCATGCGGAAGGATCATCATCGTGGCCACGTACACCATGGCCGCGACATTCACTTCCGCCATCCCGCCTATGTCGGACTGCCCGGTTCAACGCTGGGTGTTGCGCCGCAATTGTTGCCTCACGCCGCGACAGCTGGCGCTGGCAGGCGGCGTACTGCTCGCTCTTCAAGGCATGGTGGGGCTGGCCTTTTCCGCGATGGGCTATCCAGTGGTCACGCTGTTCGCGTTGGTCGACGCTGTCGCTGTCGCCGTCGCGCTGCTGGCCCACGCCCGCCACGCCTGCGATCGGGAGACTCTTACGCTGAGCGGCAGTCGCCTGTGCGTCGAGGAGCTTTGCGGCGCCCAGTGCCGGGCAGTTGAATTCGATGCCGTGATGGTACGGGTGCACGCACCCACAGACGACCAGCCGCTGGTGCAACTGGCCGAGCGCGAGCGCTGCGTGGTGGTCGGCCGGTATCTGCCGGCGCACAAACGGCCCCTTCTTGCCAAAGAACTGTGCAGCGCGCTACAGCAGCGCCGGGCTCAACTGTGATCGGGTCTCGAAGGTATAGAACGGCGCGGGCGACGGCACTTCCCATTCCAGGCCCTCTGCGCCGTCCCAGGGGCGCTGTGAGGTGGCTTGACGAGCCACCCTATACGCGGCGCGCCCTCACCCGCACACCGTCCCTCACGGCAGGTGGCGGATAAACGATCACCTGCGTGCCTGCAGCCACGCCCTGCCCCACCCAGGCATCGTTGCCATTGCGCGCCACCAGTTGCACAGGTACACGACGCGCGCGCTTGCCGTCGAACACAAACACTGCCATGCCGCCGCCTTCCATCGGGAACACTGCGCTCGCCGGCACCTTCAAGGCAGAACGGACCGAGCGCGTGACGATCCGAACACCCACCCGATAGCCATCGCCCAGAGGCCGCCAGCGCTCCGGCGGACTCGTGATGTCGATCAGCACGCGCACCCGCTGCTCCTCGACCCCGAGGGCCGACACCTTGGTGAAACCCGCCGGCTCGACGAGCCTCACCTTCCCCTCCAGGGGTGCCTCGCCGCCCCACCGATCGACGATCACCGGGCTGCCCGGCGGCGCTGCAAGCGCATCTGCCGTCAACAGCTCTGCGACGATCTCGATGCGAGAGACGTCGCCGATCTCGATCAGCGGAGTGCCCAGCGCCACCGTGGCCTCGCTTGTCTGGACCACCCGCACCACGCTGCCGCTGACAGGTGCCTTCAACTCGAAGACGCGCGCAGCGCGCCCATCGGGACGCTGAACCGCCATCAATGCTGCACGCGCCTGATCCACTTCATGGACCGCGACGTGCCGCTCTTCGCTGGCCGCGTCCAGTTCCTTCTGCGCAGCAAGCATCACAAGGCGATCGTTATCGAGCTTGGTCGGCGACACGAACCCTTGCAATGCCAGCTGCTCGCTGCGCTGCGCCTCGTTGCGAGCCTGCTGAAGCGCAACCTTCGCACCTTCGATCCGTGCATTGACGCGCTGCACGTTCGCCTGCGCGGCCTCCAGGCGCGCCTGCTGCTCGCGCAACGTACGCTCGTCAACCAAAGGCGAGAGCACGGGCGTCAGCGTCGCGACGACCTGCCCTGCCCTCACCGCATCGCCCTCTCGCAATGAGATGCGCGTCAACAGGCCTGCGAGGGGTGCAGAGACGACATAGCGGTCGCGCAGACGCGTCTTGCCATCTTCGTCGATCGTGGTCTCGAATGAGCCGATGACCGCCTTCGCGACTTCGACTTCGACGGGGCGGGGTGAAAAGGCCCATGTCAGCGCAAGCACGGCCGCAAGTGCCACGATGCCGATGTAGACCCAGGTCGCTTTCTTCACTTCGTGTGCTCCCGATTGCGCGCCCTCGCCCCGGCCCGCGCAGTTCCGATCCGAATGCAATCCAATCAATCCCTCGTCTTCAAGACGGCCACCAGATCAAGCCTGTCGATCCTCCGACGCACGACCAGCGCACTCCCCACGTCCGCCACGAGAACACACACCGCAGCCCAGGCATAGGTCGAAGCCCTGATGACCACCGGAAAGAAGAACTGGTCCGACTTCAGCAGCTCATTGATCAGATTCGTGAGCCCCCATCCGAGTACCATGCCCAGGGGCAGCGCAATCGCGATCGAAATCGCCATTTCGCCCAACAACAGCGCCGACACTTCTCCCCGCGTGAAGCCCAGGACCCGCAAAGAAGCAAGCTCCCAGCCGCGCTCGGCCAGCGCAATACGCGCGTTGTTGTAGACCACGCCGACCGAGATCACTGCGGCGAACACGGTCATGATCGTGCTCATGATGCGGACGTTGCGAGCACTGATCTCCTCCATGTTTCGAAGCATCGTGGCCTTGCTGAATGCGCCGGCCGAACGTGGCAGCGACTTCGTCGCCTCAAGCACCTGTGCCTCGCGCCCACGCTCCAGGCCCAGCACGAAACCGCTGCTCAAGTCGCTTTCGCCCAGAGCTCGATTGAGCGAAGGGCGATCCATGTAAGCATTGAGGCCCATCGTCTCGCTGACCGTGGCACTCACCGTCAGCTCCAGCGTCCGCGGCGCACCGGTCATTACCACGGCCTGCACGGTGTCGCCCACACGCACTCGAAGCTTCTCGGCCAGGCGGTCGGTCAGAATCAGTCCACGCCCTTCGAGAAGAACCTGCCGTCCGTTCGAGTCGATCACCCGGTACAGCTCGGGTCGCGGCGCGTATCCCCTGATCATGCTGCGCTCGCTGATGTGACCGTGCCGAAAGGTCACTGGAACAAAGCGGACCGACTCCACCATCGTCACCCCCGGCAGACGCGCCAATGCGAGCCGTGCGGACACATCGTCCACGGCCTCGTCGGTCCACAGCGTCACGT
>DASTGE010000282.1:0-3978 GCA_035719405.1 Burkholderiaceae bacterium | reverse complement strand
GGCGTTGCCGAAGCGCAGGGCCATCAGGTTCTGAACCGAGGGCTTGCCGAGATAGTGGTCGATGCGAAAGGCCTGTTGCTCGCTGAAGACCGAGCGGACGACGCGGTTGATCTCCTGCGCACTGCGCAGGTCATGGCCGAGCGGCTTCTCGAGCACGACCCGCACATGCGGGTCATTGAGACCGGCGGCGCCGAGCTGCTCGCAAATCAGTGGGAAAAGGTGCGGACTGGTCGCCAGATACAGCACCACAGTCTCGGATTGCCGCTCCTCGAGCCATGCCTTCAGCCGCACGTAATGCTCCGGCTGGGAAAGGTCCATGCGCCGGTAGTGCAGCAGCTGCGCGAACCGTTCGAATTCCTCCTCGCTCGGCCGCTTGGGCGTGTCGACCTCCTGAAAGCGCTCGCGCAGCCAGGCCCGGTACTTCTCGTCGTTCTGCTCGTCCCGCGCCACCGACAGAATGCGGCCACCGGGAGGCAGCTTGCCGTGACGGAACGCCTGGAACAGGGCCGGCATCAGCTTGCGCCAGGTGAGGTCGCCAGTGCCGCCGAAGAAGACGAGATCGAAGGACATAAAGCAACTGCAGGTGGATGATGGGCGCGCGATGAAAATGCGCGGAAGATGTGTTGATGTAACTTAGTTTCTTTTATCATGATGCCGAAGTTTCTTCCCCCGGTCAACGCGAACCCAGGCGCGCTCTAATCAAGGCCTTCAAAGGCCACATTCACCTTCTCTTCATGAACCAGCTCGAACAGCTCAAGCGGTACACGACGGTGGTGGCCGACACCGGCAGCTTCCGTCAGCTCGCGCAGTTCGCCCCGCGCGATGCCACCACCAACCCCTCGCTGATCCTCAAGGCAGTCCAGCAGGCCGAGTACGCGCCGATGCTGAAGGAAACGGCGGAGGCACATCACAGCAAGCCCATCGACACTGCGGTCGACGAAGTGCTCGTGCGCTTCGGGCTCGAGATCCTGAAGATCGTTCCCGGCCGCGTCAGCACGGAGGTCGATGCGCGGCTGAGTTTCGACACCGCCTGCACCATTGCACGCGCCAAGCGCTTGATTCAGTTGTACGAGCGGGCGGGCGTCGGTCGCGAGCGGGTGCTGATCAAGATCGCCGCCACATGGGAGGGCATCCAGGCGGCCAGGGCGCTGGAGCATGAAGGAATCCGTTGCAACCTCACGCTGCTGTTCTCGTTCTGCCAGGCCGTGGCCTGCGGTGACGCTGGAGTGACGCTCATCTCTCCCTTTGTTGGCCGTATTCACGACTGGCACAAGAAGAATGCGGGCGCCGCCTGGGACGAAGTCGCAATGGCGGGGCCGAATGATCCTGGCGTGCAGTCCGTGGTCCGGATCTACAACTACTACAAGAAGTTCGACATCGACACCGAGGTCATGGGCGCAAGCTTCCGCAACATTGAACAGATCCAGGCCCTGGCCGGATGCGACCTGCTCACCATCAGCCCGGAATTGCTGGCCGCGCTTCAGGCGTCCGAGGAGCCGTTCGAGCGCAAGCTCAGTGTCGAGGCCGCTCGCGAGGTCGACGTTCACGCGGTGGTCTACAACGAGCCGGGTTTCCGCTTTGCGCTCAATGAGGACGCCATGGCGACCGAGAAGCTTGCCGAGGGCATCAGGGCCTTCGCCGCCGACGCAATGAGGCTCGACAGAATGATCGGGGCGCTGTGGTAAGCGCCCCATCTTGATCTTCCTCGCTTGAATCTCACGTTTGCCCCTTCCTTTCAAGACCATCACGATGAGCAGTACCTCTCCATCTTCCCGCTGCGATCGCACGCTTGCCTGGACCGCTTTGCGCGGGCACTACGAGGCGCACGGCCGCGATCTGGACCTGCGCGAGGCCTTCGCCCGCGACTCCGGGCGTTTCGAGGCTTTCACGCTGGGTGCCCCTGAAGTCTTCGCCGACCTCTCCAAGAACCTCTGGGACCTGGCCACGCGCAAGCTGCTCATCGAATTGGCGCAGGAGTGCCGGCTTGAAGCGCACCGCGATGCAATGTTTTCGGGCGAGCCGATCAACCTCACCGAGGGGCGCCCTGTGCTGCACACAGTCCTGCGCTCGCCGCGGGGCGAGGCGCCGTTCAGCGACGAGGTGCATGAGGTGCTGGAGCGTATGCTTGCGTTCGCCGAGCGAGTGCGCGATACAGCGGCAAGCGGCATTCGCCATGTGGTCAACATCGGCATCGGCGGATCCGACCTCGGGCCGCAGATGGTCGTGCCCGCGCTCGATGCGTTCACGCATCCCGGGCTCAGCTTCCATTTCGTCTCCAACGTCGACGGCCATGACATCGCGCCGGTCCTGCGGCGCGTGAGGCCCGAGGAGACGCTGTTCATCATCGCCTCGAAGACGTTCACGACACAGGAGACGATGGCCAACGCCGATGTCGCGAAGGCATGGTTCCTCGCCAATGGAGGCCGGGAGACGACGAGGCATTTCGTCGCCACCACCACCAACGTCAAGGCCGCCGCCGCCTTTGGCATCGACACCACCTTCGGCTTCTGGGACTGGGTTGGTGGACGCTATTCGTTGTGGTCCGCGATCGGCCTGCCCATCGCGATCGCCATCGGCGCCGAGAACTTCCGCGCGCTGCTGTCCGGCGCGCACGCCATGGACCGCCACTTCGCGGAAACCCCGCTAGACCGAAACCTGCCCGCGCAACTGGGGCTGCTCGACGTCTGGTACCGAAACTTCCACGGTTACGCCAGTCGCAGCGTTGCGCCGTATCACCAGGGTTTGAAGCGGCTGCCGGCGTACCTGCAGCAACTGGAGATGGAATCGAACGGCAAGCGGGTGGACCTCGACGGGCAGCCCCTGCCGTTCGCAACGAGTCCCGTCGTCTGGGGCGAGCCGGGCACGAACGGCCAGCACGCATACTTTCAGATGCTGCACCAGGGCACCGATGTGATCCCGGTGGAGTTCATCGCGGTGAAGTATCCGACGCATCCCTACGACGATCTTCATCGCAAGCTGCTTGCCAACTGCCTGGCGCAATCACAGGCGCTGATGCTCGGAAAGACCACCGATCAGGCGATGCACGAAACCGCGCCGACCGCGTCGAGGGCGCTCGATCCCCAGACCATCGCACGCCACCGCACGTTCCCTGGCAACCGCCCGAGCACGACGCTGCTGCTCGAGCGCCTGACGCCCCGATCGCTGGGCGCCCTGATCGCGCTGTATGAGCACCGCGTCTTCACGAGCGGGACTCTTTGGGGCATCAACAGCTTCGATCAGTGGGGCGTCGAGCTTGGCAAGGCGTTGTGCAATGATCTGCTGCCACGGATGGCTGACGGCGAGTTGCACGGCCTGGATGCTTCCACCGCCGGCCTGCTCGCGATGCTTCGAGGATCCGCGCCGCGTTCGGCGTGAGCATGCCGATGGTGGACTTTGTCTTCGATCTCGGTGCTGTCGTCTTCGACTGGCGGCCGCAAGAGCTGCTCGCCCGCACGCTGCCCTTGCGTGCATCGACGCCTGAAGCGGCCGCCGCGCTTGCAAGCCGTTTTTTCGGTGGCTACGGCGGTGACTGGTGGGAGTTCGACCGAGGGACGATCGACGTGCCGGAGCTGGTCACCCGTCTTGCGGGACACGTCGGTCTGGCCGAGCGCGAGGTCATGCAGGTGGTCGATGCCGTGCCGGAGGCCCTGCTGCCGATCCCGGAAACCATCGCGTTGATGGGCGAGTTGCGCGACCGCGGCCACCGGCTGCGCTATCTGTCGAACATGCCTGCCCCCTACGCTGATGAGCTCGAGCGGCGGCATCCCTTCGGGGACTGGTTCGAAGGCGGCGGTCTGTTCTCCTCCAGAGTGAGGCGGGTCAAGCCGGAGCCCGAGATCTTCGCACTTGCCGCCGCCCGGTTGGGGATCCGGCCGGAAAAGGCGCTGTTCATCGACGACAGCCCGGCAAACGTCGAGGCCGCGCGTGCGTGCGGATGGCAGGCGGTGTGTTTCTCCGGGGCCGGATCTCTGCGAGAGG
>DASTGE010000281.1:0-5639 GCA_035719405.1 Burkholderiaceae bacterium | reverse complement strand
GCCAACAGCTTCTTCGTGGCAGGTGCCGGGCCGAAGCCCATGATGCGGGGCGCCAGTCCCGCCACCGCCATGCCGAGCACGCGCGCCCGCGGCGTCAGGCCATGGCGCTTGATCCCGGCTTCGGACGCGAGCAGCACGGCCGCCGCACCGTCGTTGACGCCCGATGCATTGCCCGCTGTGACGCTGCCATCGGGCCGAACCACGCCTTTCAGCCGGGCGAGTTGATCCAGCGTGGTGTCGATGCGCGGATGCTCGTCGGTATCGAAGATCTTCGGGTCGCCCTTCTTTTGCGGTACCACGACCGGAACGATCTCCTGCTTGAAAAAACCTTGCTCATGCGCCGCCGCCCAGCGCTGCTGGCTGCGCACCGCCAGTGCATCCTGGTCGGCGCGCGAGACCTTGAAGTCGGCAGCCACGTTCTCGGCCGTTTCGGGCATCGAGTCGATGCCGTACTTCTCCTTCATCAGCCTGTTCACGAAGCGCCAGCCGATCGTCGTGTCCTCGATCCTGGCGACACGCGAGAAGGCGGTGTCGGACTTGCCCATCACGAAAGGCGCGCGCGTCATGCTCTCGACACCGCCGGCGATCACCAGCGATGCCTCTCCCGCCTTGATGGCGCGGGCGCCGATGCCGATGGCATCGAGGCTGGAGCCGCACAGACGGTTGACTGTGTTGGCCGGTACTTCGACCGGCAGCCCGGCGAGCAGCGCGGCCATTCGCCCGACGTTGCGGTTGTCTTCGCCGGCCTGGTTGGCGCAGCCGTAGATCAAGTCATCGACCATCGCCCAATCGACGCCAGGGTTGCGCTCGACGAGCGCCTTGATCGGCAGCGCGCCGAGGTCGTCGGCACGAACGGTGGCGAGCGCGCCGCCGTAACGACCGAAGGGCGTGCGGATGGCATCGCAGATGAAAGCGTTCATGTGTTGGGTCCTTTGTTGCTGCCGTGACGTCCGGCCGTGCACGAGGCTGTTGGATTCGAGAGTGGGCTAGATCGTTCGCTTCATCCCGGCCTCCAGTCAGATGCCGCCTTTCGCCAGTTCATGCACGACCTTGGGCCGCTTGTCGATCACGCGCCTGGCCTTGCCGGTCGAGCTGCGTTCGACGCTGCCGCTTGCAAGCACGCGCACCTTCGTGCTCACGCCCACGTAGGTCTTGATCGCATGTTCCATCTCGCGTCCCAGCATATCGGTCTGCGTGGTCGTCAACAACGAAGACACCTCGGGCCTCGATTCGACCAGTACCTCGAGCTTGTCGAGATGGCCGTCGCGGGTCAAGACGAGTTGGTAGATTGGCGCGAGTTTGGCGCTCCTGACGATCAGCTCTTCGATCTGGGTCGGGAAGACATTGACGCCGCGAATGATCAGCATGTCGTCCGAGCGGCCGGTGATCTTGCCCATGCGGCGCATCGAGCGCGAGGTGGGTGGCTGCAGCCGCGTCAGATCGCGCGTGCGGTAGCGGACGATCGGCAGTGCCTCCTTGGTCAGCGAGGTGAAAACCAGTTCGCCTTCCTCGCCGTCGGGCAGCACTTCGCCGGTCTCGGGGTCGATGATCTCCGGATAGAAGTGGTCTTCCCAGATCACCGGGCCGTCCTTGCTCTCGACGCATTCGCTCGCGACGCCCGGCCCCATCACCTCCGACAGCCCATAGATGTCGACCGCATCGATTCCGGCGCGCGCCTCGATCTCCTTGCGCATCGCGTCCGTCCACGGCTCGGCGCCGAAGATGCCGATCTTCAGCGAGCACTCGGTCGCGTCCATGCCCTGGCGCAACATCTCCTCGATGATGTTGAGCATGTAGCTCGGCGTCACCATGATGATGTCCGGCTTGAAGTCGCAGATCAGCTGCACCTGCTTCTCGGTCTGTCCGCCCGACATGGGGACCACCGTGCAGCCCAATTTTTCGGCGCCGTAATGCGCGCCCAGGCCCCCGGTGAACAGGCCGTAGCCGTATGAGATGTGGCAGACGTCTCCGGCCCGCCCGCCTGCGGCGCGTATCGAGCGCGCGACGAGATTGGACCAGGTCTCGATGTCGTTGCGGGTGTAGCCGACCACGGTGGGCTTGCCTGTCGTGCCTGACGAGGCGTGGATTCGCGCCACCTGTTCGCGCGGCACGGCGAACATGCCGAACGGATAGTTGTCGCGAAGGTCACTCTTGGTGGTGAAAGGGAACTTGTGAAGGTCCTGCAATTCCTTCAGGTCTTCGGGGCGCGCGCCCTTGGCGTCGAACGCCGCGCGGTAGTGTGGGACGTTCTCGTAGGCGTGCTTCAGCGTCGCCTTCAGGCGGCGGAGTTGCAATGCATGGATCTCGTCGCGGCTCGCGCGTTCGATCGGCTCCAGTTCTTCGGGGGCGGGGTTCAGTCGAGGCATGGTGTCAGGGGTCCTGGTCAGAGAGGAAAGGGATTGCTGAAATTGCGGGAGTCAGCCGATGCTCGATGGAAGAGTGCCGCTCGAGTCAGTTGTCGGAATCAAAGTCGAGCACCACCCGATCCGTCACCGGAAATGCCTGGCAGCTCAGCACGAAGCCACGCGCGATCTCGTAATCCTCCAGCGCATAGTTCACGTCCATCTCGACCTTGCCTTCGATCACCTTGCAACGGCAGGTCGAGCAGACGCCGCCCTTGCACGAGTAGCGGATGTCGATGCCTTGCTTCAATCCGGCATCGAGCACCGACTCGGTGTCCTTGTCCATGCTGTAGCTTCGGTGGCTGCCGTCGATGATCAGCGTGACCTCGCACTCCTGCCTGCCCACCGTCGGACGCTGATGTGTCGCGTGAGAATGCTTCGGGATGCTGGCCGCAAACAGCTCGACCTTGATCGAGGACTTCGGCATGCCGTGCGCCAGGAGCGCCTCCGACACCGCCTGCATCATCGCTTCGGGTCCGCAGACGAAGGCGGCATCGTGATCCGCCACGTCAATCCACCGGGCGAACAGCTGCTCGCACTTTTCCCGCGTAATGCGGCCGTTGAACAACTCGATGTCCTGCTGCTCGCGGCTCATCACGTAGACCAGGTTCAGGCGCTCACGATAAATGTCCTTCAGCTCCGCAAGCTCCTCACGCAAGATCACCGACGCCGATGCCCGATTGCCATAGACGAGTGTGAAGCTGGACCTTGGTTCGGCGGCGAGGGTCGTCTTGACGATCGAGAGAATGGGAGTGATGCCGCTGCCGGCCGCAAAGGCGAGGTATCGCCGCTGCAATTCAGGAGCCAACGGGAGATTGAAATGGCCCATGGGCGGCATGACCTCGACGATCACGCCCGGCTTCAGCGTGTCGTTGGCCCATGTCGAGAAGCGGCCGCCCGGTGTGCGCTTGATCGCGACGCGCAAGTCGCCGTCGTGCACCGCGGAGCATATCGAATACGAGCGGCGAAGATCCTCGTCGTTGATCAACGCACGCAGGGTGAGGTGCTGTCCCTGCGTGAAGACAAAGCGCTCGCGAAGCGAAGGCGGGACGTCGAATGTCGCGACGATGGTGTCTCGCGTCTCATGACGCACGTCGGCAATTCGCAGCGGGTAGAACTGGCTCATCGGCGTTCCCCTCGTTCAGGGATTCAGTGGCACTTGAAATAGTCGAAGGGCTCGAGGCAGTCGTCGCAGCGCGCGAGCGCCTTGCACGGCGTGGAGCCGAAGGGGCTGGTCAGCCTCACCTTTTGCGATCCGCAATGCGGACAGGCGAGCCCAATGGGCACGTCGAGCGGGGAGCGCTGGCGCGGTGCGCCTCGTCCGATCTGATCGGGGCGAATCGTCTGCTCGGCCGCGCTTCCCATCGGGGGGGCGATGCCGTAGCCGCGCAATTTGCGCCTGCCGTCCTCGCTGATCCAGTCGGTGGTCCATGCGGGTGCAATTCGCGTCTTCAGCCGCACATCGTTCAAGCCCCGCGCTTGCAATGCCTGCATGATGCTTTGGGCAATCACCTCGGTCGCCGGGCAGCCGGAGTAGGTCGGCGTGATCGTCACCATGCAGGCCGCACCGTCGAAGGCCACATCGCGCACGATGCCCAGGTCGACGATCGAGATCACGGGAATCTCCGGATCTTCGACCTCGGCCAGCCAGTCCCAGACCTGTTCAACGGTCGGCAGGGCAGGGGGTTGCACGGCAATGGCCGGGTCGATCAATGCCGTCACCATTGCGCCCCCGGATAGGCCCGCTGCAGGAACTGCATCTCGGCCAGCAGATAGCCCATGTGCTCGGTGTGCCGGCCCTGCTTGCCGCCTTTTTGCATCCATGCATCGGGGCTGGGCAGCGTCAGCGTCGCGTCGTGGAAGGTGTCGCGCAACTGCTCCAGCCACGACTCGCGCAGGCGCGACGAGCTTGTCACGATGCCCTGTGCTTCGAGCACTTCGTCGACATCGTCTGTGGCGAAAAGCTCGCCGGTGTACATCCACAGATCGTCGAAGGCATCCTGCATGCGCGAGTGGCTCTCCTCGCTTCCATCGCCCAGCCGTACGACAAGATCCCGGCTGCGTCTGAAGTGGTAGGCCACCTCCTTGATCGCCTTGCCGGCAATTCCGGCGATCCGGTCATCGGACGACCGTACCAGGCTGTCGAGCAAAAGGTAATGCCAGCTGTCGAACAGATGCTGCCGCGCCAGGGTGTCGGCATAGCTGGCGTTCGGCTGTTCGACCAGGAGCACATTGCGGAACTCGTGCGCATCGCGCAGGTACGCGAGTTGGTCCTCGTCGCGCCCCAGGCCCTCCACCTCCCCGGCATAGGACAGCCACATCCGCGCCTGTCCGATCAGGTCGAGCCCTGTATTGGCCAGCGCCAGGTCTTCCTCGAGCGCGGGGGTCTTGCCGACCCATTCGCACAGCCGCTGCGAGAGCACCAGCGCCGTGTCTCCAAGACGCAGCAGGTACTCGAACTTGTCGTCGAGCATCTCGATCGCTCCGCGTGGCATCAAAGGTTCTTCACTTCTTCCGGCATCGGGAAGAAGGTCGGGTGGCGATAGACCTTGCTTTGCGCCGGGTCGAACAAGGGTGACTTGTCACCGGGGCTGCTCGAAACGATGTCCGAGGCCTTGACGACCCAGATGCCCACGCCTTCGTTGCGTCGCGTGTAGACATCGCGTGCGTTGTTGACCGCCATCTCCGCATCGCTCGCATGGAGGCTGCCCACGTGCTTGTGGGCCAGCCCGTGCTGGCTGCGGATGAACACTTCCCAAAGGGGCCATTCCTTGCTCATCGTCTGCTCCTTGTCGACCGTGGACGTCATGCCGCGCGGCGTTGTTCGTGTGCGCGCAGGGCCTGCTTGTCGGCATGCGCGACCAGCGCATCGTGGAACCAGCGACCGTCCTCGTGCGCCTTGACACGCGTGCGCAGCCGCTCCCGGTTGCATGGGCCGTTGCCCTTCAGCACCTCATGAAACTCCGACCAGTCGATCTGGCCGTAGTCATAGTGGCCGCGTTCCTCGTTCCAGCGCAGATCGGCGTCGGGAATCGAGAGGCCGAGGTATTCGGCCTGCGGCACGGTCTGGTCGACCATCTTCTGCCGCAGTTCGTCGTTCGAGAACAGCTTGATGCGCCATTGCGCGGACTGGGCACTGTTGATGGAGTCGGCATCGGGCGGCCCGAACATCATCAACGCGGGCCACCACCAGCGGTTCAGTGCGTCCTGCGCCATCTGCTTCTGTTCGGGCGTGCC
>DASTGE010000280.1:0-13179 GCA_035719405.1 Burkholderiaceae bacterium | reverse complement strand
CGCTCGCAAAGTACATTACCGAGCGCAAAGAGACGCTGTATTCGATCTCGGCACATACCGGCGCCACCCGGGCCGACAGCTGGATTGACATCGAAGGCGGCGCCGCAACGCTGTTTGCCTATGCGGGCATCGGTGCCAACGAACTGCCGTCGGGCAACCTGGTTCACGAAGGGCCGGCCATTCCGCTGGGCAAGCAGGGCCAATTTGCCGGTACGCACATCCTCGTGCCGCGGCGGGGCGTGGCCGTGCACATCAACGCATTCAATTTCCCCGTCTGGGGTTTGCTCGAGAAATTCGCCCCCACCTTCCTTGCCGGCATGCCATGCATTGCAAAGCCGGCAAGTTCTACCAGTTATCTCACCGAAGCGCTGGTGCGATTGATGCTCGAATCGGGTCTTTTGCCAGAGGGCAGCCTGCAACTCGTGATCGGTGGCACGGGCGATCTGCTGGACCGCCTCGACGGCCAGGACGTGGTGACGTTCACGGGCAGCGCGGACACGGCCGCCAAGTTGCGTGCACACTCAAACCTGCTGCGCAATGGCGTGCCGTTCAATGCGGAAGCCGATTCGTTGAATTGCGCCATTCTGGCGCCCGACGTGTCGCCGGCCGACGAGGAGTTCGACCTCTTCGTGCGCGAGGTGCATCGCGAGATGACGGTCAAGGCGGGGCAAAAATGCACCGCCATCCGACGGGCCATCGTGCCACGCCGGCACCTCGATGCGCTGGCGACGCGGCTGCGCGAGCGGCTGGCGAAGACCGTCGTGGGCGACCCTGCTTTGGAAGGCGTCAAGATGGGCGCGCTCGCCTCGAAGACGCAGCAGCGCGACGTGGCTGAGCGCGTCGACCAGCTTGCGCGCGGAAACACGGTGGTTTACGGAGCACGCGACGGCTTCTCCCCGCGAGGCGACGGCGTGTCCGAGGGCGCCTTCTTCGCACCGACGCTTCTGCTGTGCGAATCACCTTTGGCCAACGACGCGGTGCATGAGATCGAGGCGTTCGGCCCGGTCAGTACGCTCATGCCTTACGACAACCTCGATGAGGCGATCGAGCTTGCAGCACGCGGACGCGGAAGCCTGGTGGGAACGCTGGCGACCCGCGATCCTCAACTGGCTGCGCGGGTCGTGCCTCGAGTCGCCGCCTGGCATGGGCGGATCCACGTGCTCGATCGCGACGCCGCGGTCGAATCCACGGGGCATGGCTCCCCGCTGCCCGCGCTCAAGCACGGCGGACCGGGACGCGCAGGCGGCGGTGAAGAGCTAGGTGGCGTGCGCGCCGTCCATCACTACCTGCAGCGCGCGGCAGTCCAGGGCTCTCCGACGATGCTTGCTGCAATCAGCGGCGAGTATGTGCGTGGCGCGCGCGTGAACGAGTCGCAGGTGCATCCATTCCGGCGCCACTTCGAGGAGCTGTCGATCGGCGATTCAATGCTGACCCATCGTCGCACGGTGACCGAAGCCGACATCGTCAATTTTGGCGGCGTCTCGGGCGACTACTTCTATATGCATTTCGACGAGATTGCGGCGAAGGACACGCAATTCGGAAAGCGGATCGCACACGGTTACTTCGTGCTCTCGGCCGCGGCGGGCCTGTTCGTCTGGCCGAACGTCGGCCCGGTGCTTGCCAACTACGGACTCGACACGCTTCGCTTCGTCAAGCCCGTTGCGATCGGCGACACGATCCAGGCGCGCCTGACCTGCAAGCGCAAAATCGACAGGCCGCCTAGAAAGGACCAGGCGCCGCAGGGCGTCGTCGCGTGGGACGTTCAGGTGAGCAATCAGCATGGCGAACTGGTCGCGAGCTACGACATCCTGACGCTGGTGTTGAAGCGCCCCGCCTGAACCCTTTGTGTTGGAGACAAGTGCGATGCCTTGCTACGCCATTGACGGCATCGGTCCGGTCGTGGACCCGAGCGCCTATGTGCATCCGAGCGCCGTGCTGATCGGCGATGTGATCGTCGGCCCCAACTGCTACGTGGGCCCTTGCGCCAGCCTGCGCGGCGACTTCGGCCGCATCGAGTTGCGCGCCGGCGCCAACATGCAGGACAGCTGCGTGGCACACGCGTTTCCGAACCAGGATGTGATCGTCGAGGAGAACGGTCATGTGGGACACGGCGCGGTCCTGCACGGATGCACGGTGAAACGCGATGCCCTTGTCGGAATGAACGCCGTCGTGATGGACGACGCCGAGGTGGGCGAGGAAGCCGCCGTCGCTGCCTGCGCGTTCGTGCCGGCACAGGCGAAGTTGCCTCGGCGCGCACTGGCCGTCGGATCTCCCGTAAAGGTCGTGCGCACTTTGAGCGACGACGAGGTCCAGCGCAAGCGGGAGGGGACGGCGGTGTATCACGGGCTGACGCGACGCTGCCTGGCATCGCTGGTTGAAGTGCAGCCGGAAGCACAGGCCGATCCCCATCGTGCGCGAATCAGGCTGCCCGAATTGCGGCGCTTGACCGGATCGGGCCAAAACCGATCCTGAAAGATTGAGTTTCCGGCAAACGCCAGCGATCGAGCTCACTCGACATGGTGCCTTTGAACACGCGCCTCGATCCGTTCCCGAAGGCGCGAGCGGCCCGCATCGGCAAGCATGCGGCCGGCCCAGCGGAAGACGTTGTACTCGCGCACCGTCATCCGGAGGCTGGCCATGCGGTCGCGCTGTTCGGCCGGCGGCATCGTCGCGGCCCTGTGAAGCGCGTCTGCGGTTTCTTCGACATGGTATGGGTTGACGATGAGTGCTTCGTGCAGTTCGCGTGCCGCGCCCGCAAAGCGGCTGAGCACCAGCACGCCCTGCTCGTCGTCGCGTGCCGCCACAAACTCCTTGCACACCAGATTCATGCCGTCATGAAGGCTTGTCACGAGGCACATGTCGGCGGCACGAAACAACTTCAGCAGTGCGTCATGCTCGTGATGCTGAGCGAGCAGGTGCACGGGCTGGTAGCCCTCGCGGCCGAAGCGCTCGTTGATTCGCTCTGAGGCGGACTGAATGCGCGTCTGGAAGGCCTGGTATTCCTCCAGCGAACTGCGGGTGGGCGCGGCCACCTGCACGAAGACAAATCGTCCAATCCACTCGGGATGTTTCTCGAGCAGCCGCTCCACCGCCCGAAGCCGCTCCAGAATGCCTTTGGTGTAATCGAAGCGGTCTACACCAACGGCCAACTTTGCGTCCATCGGCAGTTGCAGCCGCTCGAATACGGCGCGGCGACAACGTTCGATGTCCGGCCAACCGGCCACCACCGACTCATCAGGCCATTCAATGGAGATCGGGTAGCTCTCGATCAGGGTCTCCTTCTCGTGAAAGGCAATCGTCGAATGCTCGTGCTCGATGCGTGCCTCGAGAAAACGGTCAACTGTCTCCATGAAGTTCTTGCAGTGATAGCGCGTATGGAAGCCGAGGATCGTGCTGCCGAGCATGCCTTGCAGGATTTCGCGGCGCCAGGGGCAGATGCTGAATGACTCAGGATTTGGCCACGGGATGTGCCAGAACATGAGGATGGTCGCACGCGGAAGCCGCTGCCGGATCAGCGCGGGCAGCAAGGCGAAGTGGTAGTCCTGCACCAAGACCACGGGATCTTCACTTCGCGCCTCGGCGACCACAGCTTCCGCGAAGCGACGATTGACCTCGCAGTAGGCCTGCCAGTCGGACTCGCGGAACACAGGCCGCACGTGCGCCACATGGCACAGTGGCCACAAGCCCTCGTTCGCGAATCCATCGTAATAGCCCTGCTCCTCATCGGGCGTCAGCCATACGCGGCGCAAGGTGTACTCGCCCTCGCCGGGCGGCACTTGCACACGGTCGTGCCGATCGACCACGTCGCGGTCCGCGCTGCCGCTGCCGTGTGCGATCCAGGTACCCGAGCAGGCGCGCATCACCGGCTCGACAGCCGTGACCAACCCGCTCGCCGGACGCTTCACAACGACGCCGCCCGGACCTTTTTCGTGGATATAGGGCTCGCGGTTCGACACCACGATCACCTGATCGCCGCGGAGATGGGTGCGCAGCAGCCAGCGCAGCCGGTCGGGATTCCACTCGACCTCGGGCCCCTGCCCACGCCGGTATTCGTCTTCAAGGTCGCGCAGGCGAGCCCGCAGGTCCGCGGCGAACGGCGCGAGTTCTGGCGCCGGAGCGAGCAGAGGCCGGACCAGTCCCTCGCCTCGAAGAATGCCGCGGACGCCCGCGACCCAGCCGCGCCAGCTCAACTGCGCGACGATCATCGTGATGAAGGCGATCGCGAGGCCCAGCGCCACGATGAAGACCACCAGGTAGCGGCGCGTGTCCTGGCTTCGACGCTCGATGAAGCTCACATCGTGCAGCACAACGAGCTCATCGTCCTGATCGTTTTCTGCGCGGATGGGGTGCAGGCCGACGTGCACCGGGCCACCCTCGATGCTCACCCGGGGATCCGGCATTTGGGCGACTTCCTTCGCCCGGGCGCAATCGAGCGTGGGCGGGTACCCGTTGCTGTGCCTGAGCATCTTGCCGTCGGGCGAGCACAGCGCAATCGCGAAAAGCCGCTCGTCCTTGATGGTGCGCTCGAACAGGTTGCGCAAACGCTGGCCCCGGGCGTCGACCGGGCCATCACTGATGGACTCCGCCAGCGTGCTGGCGACAAGCTCGCCCCGGATGTTGAGATCGCGGGCAAACCAGCGCCACGTCAGCCGGTCCAGCAAAGGCAAAGCCACATACGCCGCGGCAACCAGTGTGATGACGAGTGGGACGAGAAACCTGAGCTGGAGTCGAAAGGTCTTCAAGGCAACGCGCTTCGGTGCCATGCCCGCGAAGCAAGGCGCACCTGCGCAGCAATCAATTTGTGAAAACAGAGTATAGGCGCCATCGGTAATGCTTACCGCTGCCGTCCGGCAGCAGACTGCGCCTTTGCTGCGCAGTCATACCCGTTTCCATGCGAGGCTGGGGAATGCCCTTAAGGCGCAACCCGACTCGTTCCTTTCATCGCTGATTGATGGCGGACAACTCGGGGCGGTGTATGAGCGGCGGTTCCAATGCAACTCGGATATCAGCTGCTGACACCGCTTTGCACAAATGATTCGCCCCCCGGGGGCGACATCCTTGACCTGCAGACAGTCCTTGTCAGCCCCTGTCCATGCGAGCCGCCCGCTGGCGCGACGTGGATCCCCGATCGGTGTCGCGAATGACGTCCTGGTCGCCGGGCGTGACCGCCGCGCTCGCAGCCCGGCCCGCGGTTCGCGCCGCCTCTGCCGCACCGGAGGCGGCTGCCCGACCTGCATCACGCGTCGCTTCTGCTGCATTGCGACCTGCGGCCCGGGCATCGTTCCCCGGGGAAGTCGATGACTGAGCCGAGGCCGTGGCAGTGAAGAGCGCGGCCAAAACAGCGATCATGAGTTGCATCTGCCTGGTCATGTCAGTACTCCTTTCAATGGCACTCCGCATGAGCAATCAATGTGCCTCGTGCCACGCGCCGCGCCGTCTTCACGCCATTGCCGGGCTCGCGGCATCCCCCCTATCAGGGATGCAAGAGGATGCAAGGCCGGGTACGACCGCAAGGGCTTGCCAAGACAATGATCCAGTCCTTGCCTCGCAATGCACACACCGCCTTTGCTTCCCCTCGACATCAGACGCCTGATCCTGACGAGCATTCCGTCCGTGCCTTTCCTCGAGGCCTTGCTGTTGCTTCACAGGAGGCCCGGCAAACCCATGAGCGTCGGTGAAGTGGCACGCCAGCTCTACATCCCGGAAGCGGAAACGGCCCAGTTGCTCAATGCGATGGCCGCCGCGGGCTTCTGCCGTGTCCAGGACGAAGGCGAGGCAATGACCTACCGATTCGAGCGCGACGACGAAAAGCTCACGGCCCTGATCGACAGTCTCGCCCAGTGCTACGCAGCGCACCTCGTCGAGGTCACGCACCTGATTCATGACAAGACGCAGCGCGACGGCGCCCGCTTCGCGGACGCATTCAAGCTAAGAAAGGACCGTTGATGGCCGTATTCATCTACACCCTCTGCGCGCTCACCGCCTTGTTGTGCGCGGTCTTGCTGCTGCGCGCATGGAAGGGCACTGGCGCCCGGATGCTGATGTGGAGCGGCTTGTGCTTCGCGGGACTGACTGTGAACAACCTGCTGTTGGTGATCGACCGGGTCGTGTTGCCTGCGGTGGATCTCTCGCTATGGCGGCACGGGAGCGCATTGCTGTCGATCGTACTGCTGCTGTGGGGACTCATCCTGGGATCGGAGCGCTGATGGCTGCCAACGAACTGCTGCTCGGCGCGATTGCCATGGGATTCTTCGTCGCGGGGCTGCTGTTCCTTCGTTACTGGCACAGCACCCGCGACCGGTTCTTCCTGTTCTTCATGCTCTCGTTCTGGGTTGAGGCCGCCAACCGCGTCCATATCGCGATCAACCAGGCTTGGAGCGAAGGCTCCCCCACGTATTACCTGGTGCGTCTGCTGGCGTTCGCACTGATCCTGATCGCCATTTGGGACAAGAACCGGCGGCCTTGATTCCCATGTCAAACGGGCCAATGATCGTGCGACTCTTCGTCTTCATGCCCGAAAGCACCGTAGCGCGGACTCGACCATGCCTTCGGCGCTGCCGTGCTCGCGCTGCTCCTTGCGCAGGTAACTCGCATCGCTGCCGTTGCGCACCGTGTTCCCGATGCGTTCGAGCGCGGCCATGCAATCCAGCGTCCCGGCATACCCTTCAAGGCGGCGCAAAGTCGCCAGGATGTCCTCGCGCAGAGAGCGCGACTCGTAAGTCTTCTGATCGACGAGCGTGCCGTCGAGGCCGAAGCGGCAGGCCTGGAAGCGGTTGTAGTTGTAGACGAGATAGTCATCTTCCGCTGGCGGCGCATCGTCGCGTTGCAGCAGAAGCAGGCACAGCGCCTGCAGGTAGCAGGCAAGGGCCGCAGCATGGTCGACCGAAAGCGGCGTATCGCATACCCGAAGCTCGATGGTGCCGTATTCCGGCTTGGGCCGGATGTCCCAATAGAAGTCCTTCATGCTTTTGACGATGCCGGTGCCTTCCATGTGGGCGAAGTAATCGTCCTCGAAGTCGCTCCACTTCAGTACGAAAGGCGCCCTGCCGCTCAGCGGGAATGCGAACACCGAATTGAGGCGGGCCGAGTTGAACAAGGTGTCGCTGCGCTGGACGAACGGCGATGATGCCGACAGCGCAATGAAATGCGGCACGAATCGGTTGAGCGAATGCAGCAGGAACAACGCCTCGTCGCCCGACTCGCATCCGATGTGCACGTGTTGGCCGAAGATGGTGAATTGCTTGGCCAGGTAACCATACAACACCGACACCTCCTTGAAACGAGGCTTGGAGAAAATCCGACGCTGCGACCACTGCTGAAAGGGATGGGTGCCGCCGCCGCACACGCCCACGTTGAGCGTGTCGCCCGCGCTCACGAGCTTGTCGCGAATGGCGTGCAATTGCGCAAGCAGCGTTCCATGGCGCTTGTGCACGTCCGTCGAGACTTCGATCATGCTTTCGGTGATTTCGGGCACGACCTGGCCCGGAAATGGCGCACGCAGGAGCAATTCGAGCATGTCCGGGCTGGCATCGACCAGGTCGAAATCGCTGAGCGACACGAGTTGCAGTTCCAGCTCCACGCCGAGCGTGAGCGATTCGGAAGCTTTGAAGGTCTCGAGCGGCATCCCTCACCCCTCCCCTGCCTCGGGCACCTCATGCGCCCATTTCAGTGCCAGTTGCGTCAGCAGCGGTCCGGCGATCCCGAGCACGAGGGTGGCTCCGGCCAACGCAGCAAGTTGCTCCATCAGGTTGATTCCCATGTAGCGCGTCTGTACGAGCAGCGCCATCACCAGCGCCGACATCGGCGAAAGCGCAAGGCCGGCGAGACTGCCCTTGCGCCACGAGATTCCGCTCACGTGGGCGAGCAGCAGCGACCCCACAACCTTCGTCAAGAAGCGCACCGCGACGATCGCCATTGCCAGGCCCAGCCCGCTCATCACACGAGGCCACGCAAGCGTCGCGCCGATGAACACGAACAGCAATACGCACAGCAGATCGCCGAGTGCACCGAAGTTGCGCTGCGCGGGGTTCAGCGTGACGCGACGGTGACGCACGACGAATCCGAACGTCAGCGCGGCCAGTACGGGCGACATCTTCAACGCATGCGCAAACGCCACGAGCACCAGCACCCCGACCGCGAAGCCGATGGTCGCCGTCTGCTCCAGGCGTCCGAGCACGCGCAACAGAGCGGGAAGCACGATCCCGAACGCCGCGCCGAGTGCGACCGACACGCCGAATACCACGACGCTGCTCGATGCCGCATGCCAGAGGCTGCCCGAGTCGCGGAACGCCCAGAAGCCGACCACGGCATTGAAGATCACCACCGACAACACGCAATTCAAGGCCGACAAGTGCATGGCCCGCTCGGTCACCTGTCCCGCGCTGCGCTGCTCGTTCACCACGCGCAACACTTCGGCGGGCGACGTCGCCATGGCGAGGGCGGCGAGCAGCGCAGCGGTGAGGGTTCCAGCGCCGAACGCCTGAGCAGTGAAGTAGACCGCCGCAAACGTTGCCAGCGACTCCAGCAGCCCGCTCACGCCGACCCAGAAGTTGATTCGCAGCCAGCGCAGGTTCGTCCGGTACCCGAACTCGAACAGGATGAGCCCCAGCGCGATATTGGCCATCAGCATCATCGCGCTTTCGCTTGGACGCGGCAGCACGCCAAGTTGCGCGTACGACAGCCCGAAGCCGACCAGTCCATACGTGCTGATGCGTGGCAGACGCGTGGCGCGGAAGATGAGTTCACCGAGCAACCAGGCACAGGCCACCGCGAGCGGCCACACCAGGTTGGTCGATTCGGCGAAATTTTGCAGGAGCGTGCCTTCAGTCACGGCCACCGGAGCAGCCGAGGCTCATTGCGAAGCCCGGGCATACACGATGTCGGCACGCCGGTTCTCTGCCCAGTCAGTCTCGTCGTGGCCGCTTGCCTTCGGCCGCTCCTTGCCGAAGCTCACCGTCTCGACCTGCGAATCGTTCACGCCGTACAGCAACAGATCCTTCTTGACGGCCTCGGCGCGACGCTGCCCAAGCGCAAGGTTGTACTCGCTGCCGCCGCGCTCGTCGGTATTGCCCTCCACGCGCACCTTGAGGTCGTGGTGCTGCGCGAGGTATTGGCCCTGCCGCTCGATCACCGGCCGCCACTCGGGCTTGATCACGGTCTCGTCAAAGTCGAAGTACACGCTGCGTTCACGAAAAATCGGGCTGGCAGGATCCAGATGCGCGGGCAAGGACGATGCGCGTGATGCCGTCGGCGCCGCTGCGGGCGAAGGCGCCGCAGCGGACGCGCGGCCCGAGGGCGCGCCCGGGCTGGGGATCCCGGCATTGCCCGTTGTCGGCGCGCTGGTCTCCCGCAGCGGAGTGCTCGAGCACGCCGCGAACATGAATGGCAACAGGGCCATGAATCCCGCGAACGACAATTGCCGCGTCATGGTTGTCATTGGGATCTGGAGTTGATTCATCCGGAATTGATTGTGGCATCCGCTTGCGACGCCACGGTCGGGTTGCGCCGTAAGGGCGTTCCCGGCTTCTGCATCTGCAGAGCGAACCGGCACCTTCGGGTGGGGACAGAGAACACCGCGACGATGCACACTTGCCTTGACATGACACATGATGACCCTTCGATGCAGAACGACGTCGGCGATCGAACGACCGATTCCCACCACAGCGCGCGACGCAAGGCACGACGCTTCGAGCACATCGTGCTGCTGGCGGCCCTGACTGCGGCCGTTGCCATGCTCACTTACTTCTGGTGGTCCTCGCGCCAGCCGCAGCGCCCCATCGCACCCGCCGTCCCGCCTCCCCCTGTCATCGCCTCCGCACCTGCGCAAGCGCCTCCCGCGCCGACGCCCGTGGTCAAGTACCCCATCGAGCCGGCCTCCGCGCCTGCCGCGGCTGCCGAGGGCGTTCCTCCGCTCGACGAGTCAGACCTCGTGCTTGCGCGCCACCTGGAAGCGCTGCTGGGCCGTGACGGTTTTGCCCAGTTGCGCATGACCGGCTTCGTGCGGCACCTCGTCGCGACCGTCGATAACCTTGCACGCAGCCACGCGCCGGCTTACATGTGGCCCGTGAATCCAGCCGCAGGCCGCTTCGACGTGCAGTCGCGCGACGGCCAGACCTTCATCAGCCTGGACAATGGCCTGCGCTACACACCATTGGTGCTGCTGGCCGAGTCTGTCGACATCGACCAGCTCGCTGCACTGTATCGTTCGCTGTATCCGCTGTTTCAGCAGGCCTACGAGGAACTCGGCTATCCGGGACGCTACTTCAACGACCGGTTGGTCGAGGTGATCGATCATCTGCTCGCCGCACCGGAGCCATCCGGGCCGGTGGCCGTCGAGCTTGTCACCGTGCAAGGTCCGGTTCAGCTCGCCCGGCCTTGGGTGCACTACACCTTCGCGGACCCGCAGCTGGAATCACTGTCTGCAGGGCAGAAGATCATGGTGCGCGTGGGCCTGGTCAACGAGCGGCGACTGAAAGCCCGGCTTGCCAGTGTGCGCGCTGCCATCATCTCGAAGGACTCATCGCGTTAAGAGCGCGAGAAAAAGCGACATGGGCAGTCACACAATGACCGGGATTCAAGGCATGCACCCAGGCTTGAACGCCTCCCCGATGCGCATGCCCCCCGCCGTCGCGCTCGGATATGTCGTGCTGTACCTGCTGCTCGACTGGGTGAGCTATATCCATCCCATGCGGGGCACCAACATCACCGCGTGGAACCCGCAGGCGGCCCTGGCCGTCGCGCTGGTGGCCTGGAACCCTCGCTGCTGGTGGCTTGTCGCCGGATCGCTTTCCGCCGGCGCGCTTGCCCGCAGCCTTCCCGCGCTGAACTCGGCCGATCTCGTCGCATCGTTGACGCAGACGGTGGGCTACGTGTCCATCGGCGCTGCATTCCGGCGCTGGCTCAATCCAGTGCCGTCGCTGGCCACCCGCAAGGAGTATCTGGTCTTCCTGCTCATCATCGGGACAGGCGCCGCGCTCAATGCAACGCTTTACGCCGGCACGCTCACCCTGTTCAACCAGGCATCGCCGCAGTACTTGCTGCAGGCCATTTCGCGCGGCCTGATCGGCGAGATCGTCAGCCAGGTCGTGACCTTGCCCGTCTTGTTCGCGCTTGTCGATCGTGTTCGGCGGGCCGAAACATTTGCGATGGTGGCGACGGTGGAATGGTGGGTGGTCGCAGCGGCGGCGATGATCGGTGCCTACGTCGTCTTCGGCCGGGCGACCGAGGACCAGTTCAAGTTCTTCTACCTGCTGCTCCTTCCTGTGGCATGGGGTGCGGCGCGCTTTGGCTATGTGGGTGCGGCGTGGTCGGCGCTGCTGGTGCAATTGCTGCTGATTCTCGCCGTGCAGTCGGCCGCCTATTTGCCGTTGACGGTGTTCGAGCTGCACATGCTGATGGCCGTGCTGGGAGCCGCAGGACTGTTGCTCGGCACGACCGTCGATGAACGCGAGCGGGCCGAACAGGCGCTGCGGGCCTCGTTGCACATTGCCGCTGCAGGGGACATGGCCGCCGCGCTCGCCCATGAGCTGAACCAACCACTGACGGCATTGCGCGCTTATGCACGCGCCTCGCAACTGCTCGCACAACGGCTCGCCCCCCCGACGCCCAAAGCGGCGCGTCGCTTGCGGATGTCACCGCGAGGATCGTTGAGGAGGCGAACCGCGCGGGCGACGTCGTGAAGAGGCTGCGCGACTTCTTTCGCCAACGCGGTACCGAATTGAAGCGGGCCGATATCGGGCCGCTGCTCGAAAAGGTCTGCCGTTCACAAGCCATGCGCGCGGAAGCCGCGCAGGTCGTCCTGGAGTGCCACTGCGATGACGGCCTGCCGAGAATCTGGATGGACCCGGTGCAGATCGAGGTGGTATTGCGCAACCTCGTCTCCAATGGAGTCGACGCGGCCCTCAGCACGCCGAGCAGCGATCCGTATGTGCGTGTGCACGCCAGCGTCGAGCATGAGCATCTCGTGATCGAGGTGCTCGACAGTGGCGACGGGATTGCCCCTGTCGATCTGCCGCACATGTTCGAAACACGGCGCTCGAGCAAGCCGGGTGGCATGGGCATCGGCCTGCTCATCAGCCGCTCCATCGTCGAGGCGCACGAAGGGCGGCTCTGGGCGGAGCCGGGACCCGGAGGGAAGTTCTTCGTGAGTCTGCCATTGTCCGAGCATGGCCATGACTAGCACGCCGCACTGGCGAACTGTGTTCATCGTCGACGATGACGCGTCTGTCCGCGACTCGCTGTCGTTGCTCCTGAGTCTGCGCGGCTACCCCACTGCCGTCTTCGGCTGCGCAGAGGATTTCCTGCGCGTGCTTTCGCCGGATTGGCAGGGATGCGTTGTAGTCGATATTCGCATGCCGGGCATGAGCGGCCTCGAAATGCAGCGCGCGCTCGCTGCCCATCCGTCGAAGCTGCCGGTCGTCATCATCACCGGTCATGGCGACGTTGCCGCCGCGCGAGAAGCATTCAAGGCCTCCGCGGTCGACTTTCTCGAAAAGCCGTTCGACGACGAACTGCTCACCGCGGCAATAGAGCGTGCGATGTCGAAGATCGATGCAGCAGCCCGCCCGGCGAGCCCGCAGGAGCGCCCAAGCACTCTCTCGGCACGCGAGCGCCAGGTCATGGCACTCGTGGTGGAGGGCAAGGACAACCGCGGAGTCGCTGAACGGCTTGGTATCAGCCCGCGCACGGTGGAGGTACACAAGTCGCGCCTGATGGCCAAGCTGGGCGCCAGAACGCTTGCGGATCTGATCCGCTTTGCAATGAAGCGCAATTAGTCTTACTGTGTCAGTAAAATTAGAGAGGTTCAGAGGGCTTTCAGCTCTCAAGCGGGAGGTCACGCATCGAGTCTTCGGCGCGGCGAGTGCAGGCAACGGGTCAAGGGAGGCGATGGCTCCCGGCTCAACGTATCGCATGCAGGTACGAGCTCGCGCGACCTGTCTTCGACGTGAGCGTCAACAGGTGCTTCGTCCGGGACGCACCGACGTAAAAGAGGTTCTTGTCGTCGGCATGACGCCCACTGAATTCGCCCGCGTTCACGTCGGGCATGATGACGTGGTCGAATTCGAGACCTTTTGCGGCCTCGATGGTCGAGAGTCGGATGCCGGTGCGCTTGCGCTTCATCTGCTCCAAAGTCAGCTCACGCTGACTCATGCCGCGCAGCAGCGAGGAAATGGACTCGAA
>DASTGE010000279.1:0-3246 GCA_035719405.1 Burkholderiaceae bacterium | reverse complement strand
CAACGGCACAAGCTACACCCTTGCTGGAATCGGCAGCGGTGTGACGATCGGCGGCCTGACGACCGCCAGCCTGCAGTTCACCCTGCACGGAACGCCTGGTACGAACCGCACCGCATCGATGGGCATGGAACTGATCGAGGTCGGCGGTTCGGGCCGCAAGCTGCAGTTGATGATCGACAAGGTGAACGTGACCGTCACTAACGGCGTGGTCGGTGCGGCGATCGCGTCGGACGCGATGGTGTACGTGTACGGCCACAAGTCCAATGGCGCCGACATCTCAATGTCGTTCCCGGCGTCACAGATGGCCGAACCGTCCATCTCGATCACCGACAACACCCTGAACCTGCACTACGACCGCATCCTCAGCAACGTGCTGAATACCAGCTTCGGCCAGAACCTGCCGACCGCGCAGTCGTTTACCGCGATCACGGGGACGTTCGCGATGAAGATCGCGGTGAGGGGCATCAACGTGCGCCACGAGGACGCCTCGGCGCTGCCGCTGACGACCATCACGGTGGGCACCTCGGGCCAATCGGTCACCGGCTCCGGCTTCGCCGGGACGCTCACGATTCAGTAATGCGAGACGTGCGACTCAACGCTCGCACCTACTAACGACAGAGCAGAGCGGTCGCCCACGGCCCCCGTGCGGCCGCTCTTTTTTGCGCCTTGCAGTATCACCATGAGACTTGGCCACCTGAATCTCCCATTGCTGCGCCGACCGGCAGCCGCCGCAGCACTGTCGTTGGCCTGCAGCGTCGTGGCGGCCGCACCTTTGGACGCGCTGTTGTCGGCTGCTCCTGTCGATGACGCAGGCAAGGGCGAGCTAGAGCTGTCTTACGACATGGTCAACGACTCGGTCGACTTCCTTCACCTACGTTCCAGCGGCTCCGGCGGCCCCACCAGCACGACGACCGCAAACCCGAAGCCCGGCGACTACAAGGGCTTCCACGCCCGGGGCGCCTATTCCATCGGCGACGCCTGGCGCATTGACGGCAGCGCGTGGCACCGCAGTCTGGACTATCGCAGCTTCAATGCCGACGTGCTGAGCTGGCAGCTAGGAGCGCAATACCGCTGGCTGGATGGTGGTACTTCAAGCCCGAGCGGCGCGATCCGCCTCAGTGCCTGGGGTAACCGTGCGCCTGACATGCGCAAGAGCACCTCGACGACGATCGAAGGTATCAAGTTCAGCTCCGCGACGGTCACCCGTCCGCGTGACATGCAGTTGCAGGCGGATGCGATCGGCACCTGGCCCCTCAGGCAACATCTTGCGCTCAACGGCTTTGCCGGCATCGGCGTCGGTCGGGTCGACTTCGACCATGTAAGCGCCACCAGCAAGCAAAAGGGCTGCGAATACCAAGTGGACTTCGGCCCCGATTTGATCGTCGCCACATGCAACAGCGGGGGCCAGCAGATCACCCTCAGCGCACCGCCCAGCGCCTACGGCATCAACGTGGACAAGGAAGCCAAGTACGACTCCCGCTACCTTCACTTCGGCGGATCCGTGCAATGGCGCAGCGGCCCATGGCGCGCACGAGCCGGCTACCAGTACCTGCGGATGAACCGCACCAACGTTGACGACATCCTCGTGCGTCGCGGCGAGACACCGTACAAGAGCAACAACGTCTTCATCGTCGACGGAGGCTATCAGGTGACGGCCCACGTCATGCTGTTTGCGCGCGGGCAGCTGATGCGCAACCAGTTCGGCGGCGAGATCCCGATGGCCTACAACACGGTCAGCGCGCGCCGCTTCAACCAGCGGTACGGCATCCTGAGCCTCGGGCTGAACATCAGCTTCTGATCCTGTAGCGGCACGTCCTGCGGTGAAGGAGGATGGACTAGCATCTCGCGTCCTGCCCATGAGGTACGCGATGCCCGCCTTGAAACCGTTTGCCTTCACGGCCCTTCGATGGGCCGCGTCCATTGCCATCGCTTCCGGCGTTTTGTGGGCCTGCCAGGTACGCAGCACGACCGAGGCATCGCCCCGGGCCGTGGCGCCCCGCGGGGCGCTGCAGGCAGACGAGCAGGCCAACATTTCAGTCTTCAAGACCGCGTCGCCCTCGGTGGTGAACATCACCACGCTCGCCCTGCAGCGCGACATGTTCTCGCTCAACGTGCAGCAGGTCCCACGCGGCACCGGCACCGGATTCGTGTGGGACGACCGCGGCTACATCGTCACCAACTTCCACGTCGTGCAGGACGCGGAGGGCGCGCGGGTGACGCTCAACGACCAGACCAGCTTCAAAGCGCAACTGGTAGGCGTGTTCCCCGATCGTGACATCGCGCTGCTGAAGATCGACGCGCCGAAGAACAAGCTGACGCCGCTGGCGATCGGCACGAGCAAGGACCTCGCGGTCGGGCAGAAGGTCTATGCCATCGGCAATCCCTTCGGGCTCGACCAGACCCTCACCACCGGCATCGTCAGCGCGCTCAATCGTGAGATCGAGTCCGTCACGCAGCGAACGATACGCGGTGTGGTGCAGACGGACGCGGCAATCAACCCGGGTAACTCGGGCGGCCCTTTGCTCGACTCGGCCGGCCGTGTCATCGGCGTCAACACCGCCATCTACAGCCCCTCGGGCGCAAGCGCAGGCATCGGCTTCGCCATCCCCATCGACGAGGTCAACCGCATCGTGCCCAGGCTGATCCGCGATGGACGCATGGTGCGACCGGCCCTCGGCGTGACCGGCGGGCCTCAGGCCATGACACGCGCGCTCGGGCTGCCGCCCGGCGTGCCCGTGGTGCGGGTGGTGCCGGGGGGGCCGGCGGAGCGCGCCGGGCTGCAGTCCTTCCGGCGCGGAAGAGAAGGCGGCATCGTCCCAGGCGATGTGATCACGTCCGTCGGCGATGAACCCGTGACCGACTTCGACAGTCTGCTCAGCGCGCTCGAGCACCACCAGCCAGGCGACAAAGTGACGCTGTCGATATGGCGCGATGGCAGTACGCGCAGGCAGGACGTCACGCTCGGCACGTCGGACGAGTAAATTCCTCCACTGCAGCAGGCATTCGCATTGCCTGCGTCGACCATGCTCGGACGAGCCGGCCCCTTTCGTCCATTTCAGACGACGATGCGATCCGACCCTGCCCCGCCCCTGACCGACCTTCACGCCCTGTTCCTCGATTTCGACGGCACGCTCGTGGAGATCGCGCCACGACCCGACGCCGTTGCGGTAGAGCCCGGCCTGCCGCCGGTGCTGCAGGCGGTCGCAGCGCGCCTGCATGGCGCGCTCGCGATCCTGTCGGGCAGAC
>DASTGE010000278.1:0-20397 GCA_035719405.1 Burkholderiaceae bacterium | reverse complement strand
ATGCGCAAGCCGAGCCAAAGGCGACGCTGCCAGCATTGCCATCATGAAGACGCGACGGTCCATGTCCATCTCCTTTATTTACCTGAAGCGGTACGCAATGGTCAGCTGCAATGTGCGCGGTTTGCCGGGCACATAGTGACCGCGATAAAGAAAGTCTGCATAGTGCTTGTCGGTGACGTTGGTCAGGTTCAGCTTGTAGCTCAGGTCGCCCACGATGTACTCGGCCATCAAGTCCGCGGTAATGAACTTCGGTGCGGTGATTGCCGAATTGGCGCCGGAGAGTCCCACCGGCTTGTCGCTGCTGCGCGCATTGAGACCGCCGCCGATGCGCCAGCGGTCCGAGACGCTGTAGGTGGTCCAGAGCGTTCCACTGTGGCGCGGCGTCAGACCCGGACGCGACCCGATTGGTTCGGTGCCAGCAGCACCGGTTGAGGCATCGACCCTCGCCACGGGAATGAAGGCATAGGAGGCATACACCTCCCATCCCGGCAACAGCCGTCCAGCAAAGTCCAGTTCGAAGCCGGCCGCATGTCGCTTGCCGGAGAGCACGTAGTTGCAGGCATTGACGGATTCGGCGTCACGGTTGCGTTCGTTGTACTTGGTACTGTGAAACAGCGCGAGGCGCGTGCTGAAGTTGCCATCGGCCGAGTCGAGCTTGGCGCCCAGTTCGATATTGCGGCTCGATTCCGGGTCGACCTTCGCCGTGCCGGCATCGTATTGATAAGTATCCCCCGAGGTGTTGAACGACGTGCCGTAAGAAAGGTGATAAGACTGCAGCGCGGTCGGCTGGAACAGCACGCCCACTCGCTTGCTCCACAGTGAATCGCTGCGCTCGATCTCGGTGGCTGGCGTTACGGCGCAGGGATTGTTCGTCGCCGCGGGAACGGAGATGTTGCGGTAAGTGCCCTCGAAGCGGTCCCAGCGCAGTCCCGCCAGCAACTTCCACATCGGCGCGATCTGCATCAGGTCCTGCGCGTAGACACCGAGCGCCTTGGCGTCGAAGGTACGGTTGCGTTGAAGCACGCGTGTCGTCTCGTCGATGCTGGCGCCATCGTCGGGCGTGCCGACGGTCGTGCGCGGCTTGACGAGGATCGGGCTGTTGGGCGCCAGCCCGAAGTTCTCGAACTTCTCATGAGCCAGGTCGACGCCGGCCTGAACCGAATGCGAGAGGCCGAACCACTTGTGCGTCCCGCTATAGTCGCTCTGCACATAGGCCGTGTCCATGTTCATCGTCTTCAGCTGCACCCCCGTGTTGCCCGACCGCTGCAGCACGGTTGCATTGCTGAAGGTGTCTGCCGTGACCGCCCGCCCCCTCGGCTGCAGGGCATCCGGTGCGAAGCGGATGTTGCTTGCGCGCTGATCACGGGTGTACCGGGCCACGCGCACAGCGGTCTTGAGCTCGCCGTCGTCGCCGATTCGCCGCAGGTGCGTAAGGTGGCCCTGAGTCGTGCCACTGGAAGCAATGTCGCTGGCCATCCCGTAGTAGTTCTTCGGATTTGTGGGCCACAACCAATTGCCTCCGTTGACGCTTGGCATGAGCCAGGGCAGGCCGTAATGGATGCCGTTGTCGTTCTGCAAGGCGTACAGGCCGGCCGAGAATTCGTCCCTGCCGCCGATGTTCCAACGGTAGGTGGCCGCAATGCCGCTCTTGTCGATCTTCGGGCCCCAGTTCTCGGCCTGTGTCGACATCGCATTGACGCGCAGGGCCGAATCCTCGCCGGTCTTCCAATTGAAGTCGGCAGTGCCACGCACATAACTCCCGGAGCCCAATGTCACGGCAACATCGTGACGGGTCGCGGGCAACGGCTGCTTTCGGACCTGATTGACGACGCCACCCGTGGAGCCGCGGCCGAAGAGCATCGAGGCCGAGCCGCGCAGGACTTCCAGCCGGTCCCAGTCGAAGCTGTCGCGCTCGTAGAACGCGGGGTCGCGCATGCCGTCAATGAAGATGTCACCGCTGGCCTGCAGCGAGAAGCCACGCAGGCGGATGTCCTCCTCACCGCCTTCAGCCGCCTGGAAGCTGACGCCGCCCGCGTTCTTCAAAGACTCCTTCAGCGTGTCCTGGTTGCGCTCGTCAAGAAGGCGCTCGGTGATGACCGTGAGTGACTGCGGAATGTCGCGCAGCTCCTGCCTGCCCTTGCCGATCGAGGTGGTCTCGGGCTTCAGCGTCTCCTTGCCAGTCGGCTCGGCTGGCGCCCTGGCCTTCACGGCAGGGAGCACCGCGTCTTCCGCAGCACAGGCCCCACCGCCAAGGCCGATACCGGCGGCGAGCGCGGCCAGTGGGTGAAGCACGAATCGTGGCCGCCCGAGAGAAGTGGCGAACGCAAAGGCACGGTCAGACGAAGGTCGGGTCATCGTTGCTTGTTGTGGATTGGATGGATCAAGAAAATCAGGGCGAGTGCATGCGAGGCGCAGCCTTCTGACTGCACCCCAGCGCGCAGACGTGCGCGTTCAGCGCCCTTCGGGTTCGCTGATGAAGCCGATCCGATGCAGGCCGGCCTTCGAGGCGTCGGCCAGCGTCTCGGCCACATGCCGATAGGCCGCCGTCTGGTCCGCGCGAAGGCGCACCTCGGGCGCAGGCTGCTTCGCGCCCTCGACGGCGAAACGGCGTGCGGCTTCCGCGCGCGACACGGCCTCGCCGTTCCAGAAGCGCGCGCCGGAGGCATCGATCGACAGCTCGATGCGGCCAGGCCTCGGCGCGTCGACCTGCGCATCGGCCTTCGGTAACTCGAGCTTCACGGCGTGCGTGACCAACGGCGCGGTGACAATGAAGATCACCAACACGACCAGCATCACGTCGATCAGCGGAACCATATTGATCTCGGATACCGGTGCAATGGAAGACTTGCGGTCGAAGCTGCCGAAGGCCATGGTTGTCAGCCCCTCATGCCCGTGCCGGCGTGCCGCGCAGCGGCAACACCTCAGCGCTTGAAGACTCGCGGCAGGTCTTGAGCGACTGCCCCATCGAAAGGAACGTCAGCAGTTCGAACGCGAAGGCATCGAGCCTGGCATTGAGGACCCGGTTACCGCGCGCGATGGCGTTGTAGGCGATCACTGCCGGGACCGCGACCGCCAGGCCGATGCCAGTCATGATGAGCGCCTCGCCCACCGGGCCCGCCACCTTGTCGATCGTTCCCGCCCCGGCGGTTCCGATTGCAGTGAGCGCGTGGAACACGCCCCACACGGTGCCGAAGAGGCCGACGAAAGGTGCGGTGGCGCCGATCGTGGCCAGCGTGGTCAGGCCGTTCTCCAGGCGAGTGTTCTCCTCGTCGAGCACCTTCCTGATGGTGCGAGTCACGAACTCCTGTGCGGTGCCCGCTTCCTCCAGCTTCGCTGCCCCGTACTTTGCGTGATGGGCTTGGGCATGCATGGCATGGGCAACGAGGTGCGAGAACGGATCCCGAACGCCGTGTGCCGTGATTTCCCCGCCCACCTCGTCCAGCGAGCGCGCATTCCAGAAGAAACCCAGGAAGCGATCGGAGCGCCAGCGGCGGATGAGATGGCCGAGACCCTTGATGGCGATCAGCGTCCAGGACAACGCGGACATCGCAGCCAGAACGGCCAGCAGGATCAACCCGATGGCGTCCGTGCTCTGCAGGAAGCGGGCGAAGCCCGCCGCGGTTTCTTGCATGGTCATTTCTCCAGTTCGAAGACAAGCGGCATGACGACCCAGAACGGCAGCGCAATGCCGTTTTCCATATAGGGCTTGAAACGCGCCGCGCGTGCGGCCTTCAGCGCCGCCTCGTCGAGCCGGCCGGAGCCGGAGGACTTCAGCAGTTGCAACTGCTGCGGCAGGCCATGCACGTCGACAAGGACACGCACCCTCGCCTCCCCCTGCTCACGCATGCGGCGCGCGGCCAACGGATACTCCAATTGCGGAGGCACGAGGTATTCGATGGCAGAGATGGCGAGGGCTTTCGGTGCGGGAGGGACCGGCGCCGCAGCAATCGCGGACGCGGCATTCGACGCGGCCGATGCGGCCGAAGACCCAGGAGGCGAGACGGTTGGAGGCTGTGCCGCCGAGGCGCCGTCATTTGCCTGCGTTACCGTTTCAGTAATGTCCGGTGACGTGTTTTCCGCAACAGATGACTTCGATGCAGAAGCGGATGACTCGGCCCGTTCACTCGTGACGACGCTCGGTTTGACGGGAGCGGCAACAGCGGGGTTCGATGGATGGCGCGACTGCGCTTGCAGGACACGCAGCGCAGGAAGCTGCATCGGAGCAGGAGAAGACCGATGCTCTTGAGGGCTGGCTTGAGTCGCCGTGGCGATCATGTCGACCACAATCGCGTGCTCCGGCGAAGCGGCATCGCTGCGCTCTGGCGGCAAATGCGTCAGCAGCGCCCAGGCAAGCGCGGCTTCAAGCGCAAGCACCGCCGCCCCAATGCCCCAGCGGGCAGCGGCAGGAAGCGGCTCGGGACTCGCCGATAACGGGATGCGGAGCGACAGCGACGAGGGCATGAGAACCATTCTAAATGCGAATCGTTCTCATGATGCTTGACGAGGCACGGCAAAGACGCCCTCGTTGCTCGCGAGGGCGTCTCAACGCAACGACGCAGGAATCAGGACGACTGCACGTAGTCCGCGAGAAAGCTTCTCTTGCAGCGATCGGGGAAGAGCACCGTGACTTGATCGCCCGTCACTTGAGCGACCCGGCCCTCGCCGTAGCGGGCGACCCGCACGACGTCGCCAGGCCTGAAGCGGGCGGCGGGCGGCGGCGGCGCCGGCAGGCGAATCTCGGTGCTTTTGATCAGCGGTGCGGGCCGCACAAGCGGACGCAGGCAGTTGTCGCAACACCCGCAGCGGTCGAGGAAGGGCAACGGCTCGTCGAAGTACTCCAGCAGCACTCGCCATCGGCAAAAGCCGGTTTGCGCATAAAACACCATTCGTTCCAGCGCTTCGCGGTCGCGCTCGGCCTTGGCCTCATAGTCCGCGGCCAACCCGCCCAAGATTTGGCGCTCACCTCGCTTGCCCGGCTTGAGTGACCATTCGCGCTGTCGGTCACTGCGGGCGATGCCGCCATCGCACAGCAGCTTGAGCGCGACGGCGACCCTGTTGCGCGGCACCTGCGGAAGCCGCTCGCTGATCTGCGTCGTATGAAGCGGGACGCCCGCGTGCTGCATCACGTCGCACACCTGGCGCAGATCATCCGAAGATGGGTAACGGCGAGCGAGGAAAAACTGCTGCACCTGGCGATCCTTGCGGAAGAACAGCAAGACGCAATCCGCCACCTCGCCATCCCGGCCTGCGCGGCCTGCCTCCTGGTAATACGCTTCCGGACTGCCGGGCATCTGGTAATGGATGACGAACCGTATGTCGGGTTTGTCGATCCCCATGCCGAAGGCGTTCGTCGCGATCATCACGCGCGCATCACCGCGCATGAAGCGGTCCTGGTTGTCGTGGCGCTCATTGGCGGAGAGCTTGCCGTGATACATCGCGACCGACTCTCCGGGCGCGCCCAGGCACCGATGCAATTCCTCGCACGCCTTGACCGTCGCGGTGTAGACGATGCCGCAACCCCGCGCCTTGGAAAGCGCGTCGCGCAGCTGCAGGAACTTCTCATCCTCGTTGGTCGACTGCACGACCTGCAGCCGCAAATTGGGGCGGAAGATGCCGGTGTTGACGACGTGCATCTTCGCCCGGCCGAGTTGCTGGAGGATGTCCTCCACCACCTCTCGCGTCGCGGTGGCTGTCAGTGCGAGTACCGGAGGCCGGCCAAGCGCCTCCAGCGCCTGCGAGATCTCCAGGAACGCCGGCCGAAAGTCATGGCCCCATTGGGAGATGCAATGCGCCTCATCGACGACGAGCAGCGCGATCCGCTGCCGCTGCAGTGTCTGAAGGAATTCGGGATCACCCAGCCGCTCCGGCGTCGCGAATACGATTTCGCTTTGCGCGTCGGCAATCCGCTCCATCGAGGCGTCCTGTTCGCGCTTCGGGACCGCGCTGTTGAGCTGCTCGGCGGCCACGCCAGCCTCCTCCAGCTTGCGCGCCTGATCCTTCATCAGCGAGATGAGCGGCGAAATCACCACCGTGGTCCCTTCGAGATGAAGGGCGGGCAGCTGGTAGCACAGCGACTTGCCGGCGCCGGTGGGCATGATGGCCAGGGTGTCCTTGCCCTTGAGCACCCGTGCGATGACCTCCTGCTGGCCTTCGCGCAGATGTCGGATTCCAAAGGTGTCGCGGAGAGAACGGTGCACCTCGGCGGGAATGACCGGAGCGCCGCTCACGGCCGCCTCCCTGAACAGAACGGCTTGATCGGTTTCATCGCCCTTTCACGGCAACCCCCATGCCCAACATGGGAATCTCTTCTCGTACAAAAGGATCGCGTGCGAAGAGAATCGAAGCCTTCGTGCGACGGGGACCTCGCGCGTCGCACACGGCTCGCCCCCCGGCGCGGGGGGCGAGCCGTTGTCTCAGGAGAGCATCAGTTGCAGCATCAGCTCGATTCGCGCCTGCACCGCGCTCAAAGGCCCCGCCGAAGGGAAATCTCCGTCGCCGATCACCCGCCCGAACGCGCAGCGCGATGCCCGCCACACGACAACACCCGCTGAGCTTGCACGATGCAGCGCCTGCCCGAGGGCTTCGGCAATGGTGCCGTTGCCCGTCCCCGCGACCACAATGCCCTGTACTCCGCGCGCCAAAAGGGCGTCGACAACGATCGGGTCGACACCGGCATGACTCACGAGCAATGCCACACGCGGCCAGAGCGTCGTGTCATCCGGAAGCCGCCCCACACCGAGCGGCTCTGTGGCAGGCCACTCGCGAAATCGGCGCACCTGGCCCTCCTCGACCACGGCTAAAGGACCGGCATCGCCAAAAGCGAAGGCATCGAGCCGATAGGTATGCACCTTGCGCAGATCGCCAGGGGCGAAGACTGTGCCGCCGACGACAGCCATCACGCCGCGTGCATCTGGCGTCCGCGCGACGGTCATTGCGTCCAGCATGTTCTGCGGGCCATCGGACAAGAGCGCAGTCGCGGGTCGCATGGCAGCCGTCATGACCACCGGCTTGGCCGGCGCAAGCACCCGATGCAGGAACCACGCCGTCTCCTCGAGCGTGTCGGTGCCGTGTGTGACGACCACGGCCGCGACCTCGGCGCGCGCAAGGTGATGCTCGAGCCGATGCGCGAGCCTGGCCCAGACCTCCAGGCCCATGTCCTTGCTGTCGACCTGCGCCACCTGCTCGGCCTCCAGCGCCTGGCCGGCGAGGCCGGGTAATGCGTGGAGCAATTGCTCCACGCCGATCTGTGCGGCCCGGTAACCGACGTTGTCGAGCTCGCGCCCCGAGGTTCCCGCGATGGTGCCGCCGGTGCCGAGGACCACGATCACGTCACTGTTCACGCTTTGCATTTCAATCTTCTCTGGATAAAAATACAGCCACACTGGATGAACGACCAGTACCTCTTTGAAAGCGCCGAATGGAAGAACGCCCAAAGCTCACCGAGCGTCAGCAACAAGTCCTCGACCTCGTCCAAAGCGCGATCGAGCGCAGCGGCGCCCCGCCCACGCGCGCCGAAATCGCGGCCGAGCTGGGATTCAAATCGGCCAACGCGGCTGAAGAGCACCTGCAGGCCCTGGCGCGCAAGGGCGTGATCGAACTCGTGGGAAGTACCTCCCGTGGCATCCGCCTGAAGACAGAGACTTTACGCGCGCTGAATGAAGCCCGCGGCAGGCAGTTCGTTCTGCCGGGTCTTGCGCAGCTCTCCCTTCCGCTGGTCGGCCGGGTCGCGGCCGGCAGCCCCATCCTTGCAGCCGAACACATCGACCAGACCTACCTCGTCGAAGCCACCCTCTTCCCGCTACGGCCTGACTATCTCCTCAAGGTCCGGGGCATGAGCATGCGGGACGCGGGGATCCTCGAAGGCGACCTCATCGCCGTGCAAAAAGCCACTGACGCCAAGAACGGCCAGATCGTCGTCGCGAGGCTGGGCGACGATGTCACGATCAAGCGCTTCCGGCGCACCAAGGCAGGAGTCGAGCTGATCCCGGAGAACCCGGAATTCAAGACCATCCTGGTCACGCCGGACGAACCAAGCTTCGAGCTCGAGGGCATTGCGGTCGGACTGATCCGCAACACCATGCTGATGTAAGTTTCGCCCCGCGAATGAAACCCGCCATGCTGAAAGTACCGAAGGCACAGTCGATTCAGGAGTGTGCGACGCTGGAACAGCTTCCGAACGTCGGCCCCAGACTCGCGGCCAGTCTTCGACTCATCGGCATTCGCCACCCCGTAGATCTCGCCGGCCGGGACCCGTTCGTGCTCTATCAGGCGCTGTGCGCGAAGACAGGGCAGCGTCAGGATCCTTGTGTCCTGGACACCTTCATGGCAGTCGCCGACTTCATGCGCGGCGCTCCCGCGGCGCCATGGTGGGCGTATACGGCGCAGCGCAAGGCGCTGTACGGGCAGGTATAACGGCGTCCGCCTCACATCCATTCTTCAAAACAGGAGTGCTCGCAGCGGCTTTCTCAAAGCTTCGATCAGCAGGCAGGCGCCAAGAATTCAAGTTCCAGCCCAAACGGTCGAAGTTCACGCCATGCTGCTGCCAGATCTTCTGCTCCGGAACTCGCGCCGGCGGGCTTCCGTCAACCCGCTCCCCTTCCGCATCGAGGTCTGCCCACCCGCACTTTTTCGCGGTCACGAATCGTTCTTGAAGCGATGCATTCGCTGGATCAAGAGCCCGGCCCCGCCCCTCATGCCGCAGTTGCCTGTCAATGGGCTGGACACACTGAACGAAGTGCGCAAGGAATTCGCCGAGGCCCTCCTCGACATTGAAAGCCAGCAGGCCGCATTCCTCAGGGACCGTGTGCTACGGTGCAGGTCGATGCGCGAGCTGTGGCACCTGCGGGCCGAGATATTTCACCTCGTCGCCGTTCGGTACAGCCAGGAAGAAGCTGAACGACGTCTCGCCCTGCTAAACCGCCACTTCCCCACCCGCTCTCCCCGCTCGGGCTTTGCGCCGCTCGATGCTTGAGTGGTATACCCGCGCGGAAATTTGAATCACGCAAGTCGAGGGCGACGGGCAGGCCCTCAGCGCTGGACCGCCCCCAGATAATCCATCTTGCCCAGGCTCACCCCGTTGTGCCGCAGCAGCGAATACGCGGTCGTGACGTGGAAGAAGAAGTTGGGCAGGGCAAAGAAGCGCAGATAGTCCTCGCCGGTGAAGCTCAAGGTGTCGCCCCTCGGCCGTGGCAGCTCGATGTGGCGGGACTCGGCACCGTCGAACTTCTCGACATCCACCGAGCGGATGAACTCGATGGTCTTGCGGATACGTTCGCGCAGATCGTCGACGCTGGCCTCCGTGTCCTCGTACTTCGGAACCTCCACACCCGCCAGCCGCGCGACGCAGCCCTTGGCGTTGTCGCTGGCGATCTGGATCTGATTCTTGAAAGGCAGCATGTCCGGCGCGAGCCGCAGCCCGAGATACACCGAAGGTTCGAACTTCTTCGCCTCGGCATGCTCCACCGCCTTGTCCAGCCATGAATTCATCTGCGTGAGCATGCGGACGAAGATCGGCACGCTGGCAGAGTGCATCGTAAGCGCCATGGAACTCTCCTGTAAGGATGCGGACACAGCCGCAATGCTAATGCGGCAGGGCCCGACGTCATGCACGACCAGGGACTGTGAACGACGACACCCTCTTGTGGAAGCGGGAACGGCTTGCGACCTGTTAACCTCGTCCCTGCATTGCAATCGGAGAAATCATGAACGTCGCACCCGAAGCGCCCCTCTTCAACGGGATGTTGGCGCTTGTGACCGCCGCAATGAAATGGGGCGTACGCGAGGACGCGGCAGTGGTGATCAGCGGCCTTCGGGCGGCGCGGCCCGACATGGTTGAACTTCAACTGCTCGAAGGACAGCTTGCAGCGAGAAGCGGGCGTTTCCGCGATGCGATCCGGCTATTGCGCGAGATCGAATCGAGCCCGACGCATTGGAGCCAGGCCAAGGCGCTCATGGCGTCATGCCAGGTCCTTGTCGGCGACCCCGAGTGGGAGCGCCACGTCAACGAAATCCTCGCATCGCCGAATGCATCTGCGGATGCCATTGCCAGCGCCAGGCGTCTGAAAAACAGACAGCCGTCCGTAAAGGGCAATGATCAGCCGGCTGTAGCAGCAGCGTCGGCGGAATCAGAAGTATCCCAGTGGACGAACTTCCACCCCGGATACATACGCGCTTGAACCGGAGACTCAAGGGACGACGAAAGGATGGCGCAGCCCACCGCTCATTCGCCTCCAGGCGATGACATCCGCCGGTGCGGAAAACCGGTTTGCGCCTTGCATCCCATCCGAGGCACGCGCCGTCGCGCGAACTTGCTTTAGCGTCGCCTTTACCTCACCTCAGAAGGTGGGGCATGATTCTTCAACCTGACAAGCAGCCGCTCTTAGAAAGATCAATATTCTGCTCCGCTGAGCTCATACTTGGAGCGGTCGCACTAAACGACGACGGATCCTTGAACGCATCTTGCATGGCAGCGAGCGTCAGCTTGTCGTCGTCAGTCAGGTTACCTTGCTTCAAATGCTGCAACAGCGAATTGAGTTTGTCAGCACCCTCCTTGTCACAGTCGATATTCTCACCCTCGTTCACAAAAACATTGTTGGCTTTGAGCAGCTCGCTCTCAGCTTTGTCGATCGTTCTTGTCTGCTCCGTGGGCTGCGGCGCCGAGGCGTTCGACATCCCCATCACACTACTGGACATTTCGGGTCTGATAAACATGAATTTCTCCTCTTGAAGGCAATCGAGGGCCGTCAAGCATTTTGATTTAAAGTGAACACCAGCATCGACGATCATGTCTGATACTGACATCGCTCATCCTCATGACCAGCATCATCCCGCCGTCCATGCCTTTAAGGCGAACAGCTCAAGATGTCAGTCACCCCCGCGACTGATTGATCTCTAGTTATTCGTCCGGCAGGGTATCTCAAGAAGGGAGCTCACGGCCTGCCCGCCCGGCATCGCCCTTGGACACGTTGTGAATCGTGACACGGACTGTGGCCGGATCGCGAACGTCGAAGTCGGGAAAGGCTGCGCCGCGCACAGCATGCGACGGCGGCTCCTTTGCGAGGGCGCGGCACCATCGTTCACACCACGGTGCCAAAATCGACCGCGTGAACATCATCATCCTCGACGACTACCAGGACGCGGTGCGCAAGCTAAGGTGCGCCTCGAAACTGGAGAACCTCAACGCCAAGGTGTTCACCAACACCGTCAAGGGCATCGGGCAGCTGTCGATCCGACTGCGCGACGCGGAGGTGCTGGTGCTGATCCGGGAGCGCACGCACTTCCCACGGCAGCTGCTGGAAAAGCTGCCGAGGCTCAAGCTGATTGCCCAGACGGGCCGGGTGGGGCCGCACATTGACGTCGATGCCTGCACACGTCAAGGCATCGCGGTGGCCGAGGGTGTCGGCTCGCCTGTGGCGCCGGCCGAGCTGACTTGGGCGCTGATCATGGCCGCGATGCGCCGGCTGCCGCAGTACATCGGCAACCTGAAGCATGGCGCATGGCAGCAGTCGGGATTGAAAGCCGCCTCGATGCCGCCGAACTTCGGGATCGGCATGGTGTTGCGCGGCAAGACGCTCGGCATCTGGGGCTACGGCAAGATCGGCCAGATCGTGGCCGGATACGGGCGCGCCTTCGGAATGAGCGTCATCGTCTGGGGCAGTGAAGCCTCGCGCGCGCGAGCGCTGGAGCACGGGTACGGCGCTTGCGACAGCAAGGAGGCGCTGTTCGAGACCGCCGACGTCCTCAGCCTGCATCTGCGGTTGAACGATTCGACGCGCTGCATGATTGGGCTGGAAGATCTGCAGCGCATGAAGCCGACCGCGCTCTTCGTCAACACCTCGCGCGCAGAGTTGCTTGAAGACAACGCGCTGGTCACCGCGCTCAACCGCGGCCGCCCCGGCATGGCGGCGGTCGACGTCTTCGAAAGCGAGCCGATCCTGCAGGGCCATCCGCTGCTGAGGTTGGAGAACGCGGTCTGCACGCCGCAAATCGGCTATGTGGAGCAGGACAGCTACGAGCTTTACTTCGGCGCCGCGTTCGACAACGTCATCAATTTCATCGACAACACGCCGACGAACATCGTCAACCCCGAGGCGCTGAGGGTGCTGCGCTGATGAGCGCCGCCCGGGTTCGGCCGTAACGCGGGCGGGCGGACACACATGGCTGACGCTGCGGTGGACGAAATCGATCTTCCGCGGCCGGCGTCGCCCGCCTGCCAAGCTGTTCCGTGTCTTCGCGCACCAGTCGATGTTGGGTTTCAGCGGCGTGCGCCCATCGCGCAGCATGAGCTCGTGGTGCGCCAACGTTGGCTCAGTAAGGCGCAGTTCGTGGAGCTGCTCGGCATCGGCCAGGTCCTGCCGGATCCGAACATCGTCAACGTCGCCCTGATGCTCGGCGACCGCTACTTCGCCGCACCTGATGCGGGAGTGCTGTTTGCCGGGACCGAAAAAAGGAGAATGCAATGAATCCGTATTCGATCCCGCAAATCACCCTGCCCCGCGAACTATCTGCATGGACTCGCAATGCAATGCATCTTGCCGAAATATGGACCGCCGCGCCGCAGGTGATCGCACATCGCGTGCAGCGCATGATGATGGCAGGACCTCAACCCGTCGCCGGCGATCGTCGCGAGTTCATCCGCATGGGACAGGAAAAGGTCGAGGCCTTTGCCGAGTCCATGGCGGCGATGAGCTGGCGCCTCGTGCAGGCACAGCAGGCTTTCGTACTGGCCTGGATGCAACAGGGGATGCGTATGATGATGAGCCCCCTGGCAGCGTGGACAGGAGGCACCCGCCACTCAATGCCAAGGCCGTCCGCGGCGCTCATGCACCAACTCGTCGCCAGCGGGCTGCGGCCGGTGCATCGGCGCGTGACGGCAAACGCAAAGCGTCTTGCCGCCGTCCCGCCTCAACGCACGACGAACTTCAAAGGCTGAAGACGGAAAGAGGAAGAGTCAGAGGCACGGTTGAAGCTGCACAAGGTCACGTCATGGCATGAGCTGGTTCAGCTGCTCGACGAACTCGATGGCTGGGCGTTCCGGGGTGAACGTTCAGCGCAATGGGACCTGCTCACCTCGCTGGCGCGACGGTTGATTCAGTTCTGCCCCGAGCCGCGGTTGTGGCCCGCCCGGGAGGCCCGGGCGATGCGGATCTTCCGGCGCAAGGCGCACAATTTTCTCAGCGACCGCTCGGTGCTCGATGACGGCCTGCGCTGCCTCGCGATGATGCAGCACCACGGCGCCCCGACACGCCTGCTCGATTTCACCAAGAGTCCCTACGTGGCCGCGTTCTTCGCATTCGAGAACGCGACCGAGGAAGCGGCGCTGTTCGCGCTCGACACCCCAAGGCTTTGGTCGGCGACACCGGACTTCGATCGAGAGCTGACGCGCGATCGCATCGACCCGCGCTCGCCGGCCAACTTCGCCCGCTACTTTGCCGGCAATGATGTCCCCGTGCTGTGGGTGGGCGAGCCGTCAGAGATGGACCATCGATTGCTCGCACAGTCGGGGCTGTTCGTCGTGCCTGGCGTGATCCAGCTGACGCTCGAGCAGATCCTCGCACGCTATGACTCGTCCGGTTCGCTGCTCGTGAAGATCGTGCTGCCACGGACGCTCCGCGAGGAAGCCATGCACCACCTCTACCGGATGAACATCACGTACTCGACGCTGTTCCCGGACATCGAAGGGCTTGCGCGTTCAGTGGCGTACGAGCTGGAGGTGCTATGGCAGGCGCGGGAGGGCTCGCTCGTGCAGTCCTGAATCGGCGGGCTCCGGCACCAACTTCTCGCGTTGCCTTCACTTCGTCCCGAAGATCTTGTCGCCCGCATCGCCGAGTCCAGGAATGATGTAGCCGACCTCGTTGAGATGGCTGTCGATCGCCGCGGTCCAGCAGCGCACATCAGGATGTGCGGCATTCAGCGCCCGGATGCCCTCTGGCGCCGCCACCAGCACGAGTGCGCGCACGTCCTGGCATCCGCGACGCTTGAGCAAGTCGACCGTCGCGATCATCGAACCGGCGGTGGCGAGCATCGGGTCGATGATGATGGCGGTGCGCTCGTCCAGGTGGCCGACGAACCTCTCGAAGTAGTGCTCTGGCTGCAGGGTCTCGTGATTGCGGCTCAGGCCCACGACGCTGACCTTGGCGTTCGGAATCATGTCGAGCACACCTTCGAGCATGCCCAGCCCTGCGCGCAGGATCGGCACCACCGTGACCTTGCGGCCGCTGATGCGCTCGACCTCCACCGGCCCGCTCCAGCACTGCACCGTCGCCTTTTCCAGCGGGAAGTCGGCCGATGCCTCGTAGGCGAGCAGGCGTGCCAGCTCGCCGGTCAGCTCACGGAATTTCTTCGTCGAGATGTCGGCCTCGCGCAGCAGGCCGACCTTGTGCTTGACGAGCGGATGCTGGACGTCGATGACGGGCATGGCAGCAAAGGCGAGGATTTCGAACGCGAATGAGTGTAGCGGCGGGTTGGGGTCTCTCCCGCTGCAAGTCAAAGGCCGTTGAGCAGGGCCGGCAATGTGGTCGCTGCGGTTCCGCGCAGCACTGTGTGCACCTGATCATCAATTTCGCTCGGATGAGGATTGATCACGACCACATGCGCACCCGCTTCCCTCATGACCCGCCCCCGCGCTGCCTGAGCGCCTCGTACAGGCACACGCCGGAGGCCACAGAGACGTTCAGGCTCTCGACCGCTCCCTTCATCGGCAGTCGTACGAGTTCGTCGCACGTCTTGCGTGTCAGTTGCCGCATGCCACTTCCTTCGGCACCGAGCACGAGCGCCACAGGCCGCCGCAGGTCGGCCTCGTAGAGCGAGGCCGGAGCGTCGTCGCTCGTTCCGACCACCCAGATGCCCCGCTCCTTCAGCTCGGCGAGCGTGCGCGCGAGGTTGGTCACCATCAGGTAGGGCACGGTCTCCGCCGCACCGCTGGCGACCTTGGCCACGGTGGCGTTGAGCCCGACCGCATGATCCTTCGGCGCGATGACGGCGTGCGCGCCGGCACCATCGGCCACGCGCAGGCAGGCACCGAGGTTGTGAGGATCGGTGATGCCGTCGAGCACGAGCAGCAGCGGCTCGCCTTCCACGGCATCGAGCACGTCGTCGAGCGAGTGCGTCTGCGGCAGCGGCTCGACACGCGCAACCACGCCCTGGTGGCGGTGGGTGCCGACCAGCTTGTGCAGCCGCTGGTCGTCGCTGTCGATCATGCGCACGCCTGCGGCCTGCGCGCGCTCGACGAACTGGCGCATGCGCTGGTCACGGCGCGTTGCGTCGATATGGATTTCGAGGATCGAGCGCGGGGCCGTCTTCAGACGCACCGTGACCGCATGAAAACCGAACAATAGCCTGTTGCTCATGGGGGTCGATGGTAGCCGCCCATGTTTCCTACCTTTGGGGGATGGCACCGGCCGGCCGCTGTACCGAGCATCCTCGCATGCGCGAGCTGCTCGGCCATCTGCCTGACGTGCGCCGCAGGCCGGTGCTCGTCCACCTCGGATTTGCCGCCGCGGGCGTGATGATCCTTTGCACTGTTCTCGCGCTTCACGACGCGACGCACCGGGCCGCAGAGACGGCTCGACAAGTGGAGCACACGGAACAGGTCCTGGCCGTGATCAATGACGCGGACCTGTCGCTGGCACGGCTCGAATCCGCCCAACGCGGCTATTTGCTGAACGGTGACCCGGCCCTGCTCGCAGAGCGCGAGGAATGGGCGATGCGCCTGCGCGACACCGCTCGGCGCTTCTCGACCCTGACCTCCGACAACCCGCTGCAGCAGCAGCGCGCGAGCGAGCTTCAGCGCCAGATCGGGCGCCGGCTCGCGCTCGCCGAGCAAACATCGGTGCAGCCTCGGGCCCTCAGGGCTGCGAGCGCGCCGCCGACGATGCCAAAGAAGGCCCGCGAAGCGATGCAGGCGGTCGTCGACCTGGCGCAGCAGGCGCGCGACGAGGAATTGCGCCTGCTGCGCGAGCGCCGGCTGGCGGAGAAGGCCCGCCAGTCGAAGACACTCAACCTGTTGTGGCTCGCGCTCGTCATGACCCTGGCGCTGTTCGTGCCCGCCTATCGCAGAAGTCTGAAGCACTGGTACAAGCCCGCACGCACCGAACGGCGACTGAGAGATCTCGCAGAGAACCTGCCCCTGACTGTCTACCAGATGCGTACGCTGCCCGGCGGTCGTCGCCACCGCATGGAATTTTTGAGCGGCAATGCGCCGACGCTGCGCGACGTGGACTTCAACGCGACGCGGGATGATGCGCGGCACATCGAACGCGCCGTCCTGCCGGACGACCTGCCGCGCCTGCGTGGCGCCATCGCGCATGCCGTACAGACGCTGCAGCCCTTCGAGGTCGAGTTCCGCGCCTGGCTCGCGGATGGCAGCCTGCGCTGGTTCCGCAGCTCCGCCGCGATGCGCAGGGAACACGATGCCAGCGTGCTCTGGAACGGCTACTGGGTCGACATCACTGAGCAGAAGCAGCTGCAGCAGGCCCTGGAGCGGGCTCGCATCGCCGCCGACGAGGCGAGCCGCGCCAAGAGTGCGTTCCTGGCCGCAATGAGCCATGAGATCCGCACGCCGATGAACGGCGTGCTCGGCATGCTGGAGCTGCTCGCCCTCACACGGCTCGATGATGAACAGCGGGCCACCCTCGGTGTGGTCCGCGAGTCTTCCGGCACGCTGCTGCGCATCCTCGATGATCTGCTCGATTTTTCCAAGATCGAGGCGGGACAACTCTCGCTGGTGCCGGAAGCGGTGTCGGTGCGCACGATGGTGGAGCGAAGCTGCCAGATCTACAGCGGCACGGCCAGCAGCAAGGGGCTGGTACTGCAGCATCGTATCGACGAGCGCGTCGCACCCGCCTTGCGCTTCGACCCGATACGACTCGGCCAGATCCTAAACAACTTCATCAGCAACGCATTGAAGTTCACGGCGCGCGGCGTCGTCACAGTCGGTGTCGAGGTGCTGGCCCAGCGTGCCGACCGGCAATCGTTGCGCTTTTCGGTCCAGGATACAGGCATCGGCGTTTCGCCCGATCAGCAGCGTCGGCTGTTCGCGCCGTTCGTTCAAGCCGAGGGCGACACCGCACGGCGTTACGGCGGTACGGGACTCGGGCTGGCCATCTGCAAGAGCCTGGCCGAGATGATGGGCGCCAGCATCGGAATGTCGAGCGAGCCCGGGCGCGGGACGACCATGACCCTGACCCTCGACCTCGAACTTGCCCATGTGAGCGAGTTGCGCGAAGCGCGCCTGAAACGGCAGGAAGACGATCTGGGCGCCACCCTCGCGCGAAGACCGACGCCGCCGACCGTGCAAGGCGCCGCCCAGCAGCGCAGGCTGGTAATGGTGGTCGACGACCATCCCATCAACCGCTCGCTGCTTGCACGGCAGGTCCAGGCGCTCGGCTATGCCTGCGAGAGCTTCGACAACGGCTTCGATGCGCTTCGCGCCTGGGGCCGCGGACGCTTCGCCCTGGTGCTTACGGACGTCAACATGCCCCGCATGAGCGGCTATGACCTCGCGCGCAGCATTCGCAGCCGTGAAGCCGGCGGCAGTTTTCGCACGCCGATCGTCGCGTGCAGCGCCAATGCGCTTGCCAGCGAGCTTCAGGAGTTCCGCGATTCGGGCATGGACGACTATGTCGTCAAGCCGGTGCAGTTGCTGGAGGTGATGCGCATGCTTGATCGCTGGCTGCCGCTTCAGGAGGCGGAAGCGGCATCGGGACCGGCTGAAGCACACGCAGGGCACTCGCCACCCCTCGACACTTCAATGCTCGCTTCGTTGACTGAAGGCAACCCGACGATGCAACGAGACGTACTGCAGGTGTTCAGACGGACCAACGATGACGACGCTCAGCTTCTACGGATGGCAGTGAAGGCCGGTGAAGCCCCGGCCGTGCGCCGCATGGCCCACCGGATCAAGGGCGCAAGCCAGACCATGGGTGCCCAGGCGCTGGCAGAGGTCTGCGACCGCATCGAGACGGCCGGCCGCCTTCCTGACTGGACCCACGTGGGCGAGCAGATGAGCGAGTTCGAGAGCGAACTGCAGAGGTTGAATGCGTATCTCGACTCCCTGTAGGCTTAAGGAAAGCCTGGTCGCGTCAGCCTCGCATCGCCTTCCAGGCCATGAGCAGGCCGATGAGCACGGGCTGGTGCAACATGTAGAAGCTGAGTGACCAGCGTCCGAGCACGGCGAGCGGATGCATCGCCCCCGGAACCGTGCCGGCCAACCATGTGCGGCGATGACGCAGCAGCCAGCGTCCCGCTGCGAACCCGAAAGCCATCACACCAATCCATGGCAGGAGAGGCACATAGTCCTCGGTGATCGGCTTGCGTGTCACCAGGCCGATCCAGTTGGTCGCACGGGTGTCGAAGAACGGATGCTGCACGACGTGCGGCAGGGCGATCGCGAGCGCACCCAGAGGCCATAGCCACACGCCCAGCGGTGCGGCCAGGCGCAGCAGCACCAGCATCCCCGCGATTGCGTGCAGCACGCCGAAGCTGATCCAGCTGCGCGGAAACATCCACCATGAGCCGATGGAAACCAACACCGCGCAAGCCGCGACCTGAACCCAGCGGCGTCCAAAACGCCGCCAGCTCTGCCCCTGCTCCACCGCGATCGCCTGCCCGATGCCGGCACACGCGAGGAACAACGAGACGATGCAGGTGCGCTGCAGCGTCCAGCGCGGGTCGGTATAGAAGTTCTGGTGAATAAAGCCGAAGTGGCTCAGGTCGAAGAAAAAGTGGAACACGGCCATCCACACGACCGCCACACCGCGCAAGGCATCGAGGCGGTCGAAGCGCGAGGCCCTTCGCAGGCCCTCCTCAGGCCGCGACGTGGTCAGCCCACCCAGCGGCGTGCGTTGCGGAACATGCGCATCCACGGACTCTCCTCGCTGCGAGCGCCGGCCGTCCAGCTCATCTGCAGATTGCGGAACACCCGTTCGGGATGGGGCATCAGTGCGGTAAAGCGGCCTTCAGGCGTGGTGACCGCAGTGAGCCCGTCGGGACTGCCGTTGGGGTTGTACGGATAGGCCTCGGTCGGACGTCCGTGATTGTCGACAAAGCGCATCGCGCGTTGAACGGCCGCGGGGTCGCCACGCCGGGAAAAGTCGGCAAAGCCTTCGCCATGCGACACCACGATCGGCATGCGGCTGCCTGCCATTCCGGCGAAGAAGATCGACGGGCTCTCCAGCACCTCGACCATGCTCAACCGCGCCTCGAATTGTTCGCTGCGGTTGCGCGTGAAGCGTGGCCACGCGTCGGCACCGGGAATGATCTCGCTCAGTGCGGCCATCATCTGGCAGCCATTGCAGACGCCGAGGGCAAAGGTGTCGGAGCGCTTGAAGAAGGCCTCGAAGGACTCGGCCAACGCAAGATTGAACAGGATGGAGCGTGCCCAGCCCTCGCCTGCGCCCAAGGTGTCGCCGTAGCTGAAACCCCCGCAGGCCACGAAGCCGACGAAGTCGGCGAGGCGGGCGCGGCCCGACTGCAGGTCGGTCATGTGCACGTCGAAGGTGTCGAACCCGGCGAACGACATGGCATAGCTCATCTCGACGTGAGAGTTGACGCCCTGCTCGCGCAGGATGGCGACCTTGGGACGGGCGAGGTGGATGGCGGCGGCCTCACCCCTGCCCTCTCCCGCAGGCGGGAGAGAAAGTTCTTGCGGTGAGGTCTCATCGAACGTGAGATGCACATGCAGCCCGGGATCATTCGCATCGCCCGCCGCCGCATGCTCCTCGTCGGCGCACGCCGGGTTGTCGCGCAGCCGGCCGATGCGCCAGCTCACCTCGTCCCAGGCCTGCTGCAGTTCGCGAAGCGTCGCCGAGAACTGGAGCTTGGTATCCCGCCACACCTCCACGACACCACGGTCGTTGGTCTTGGCAATCACGTGGCTGTCGCGGCTCAGGCCGGCCTCACGCAGCACGGCGAACACCGCGTCCCGCTCGCCCGAGGGCACCTGGATCACCACGCCCAGTTCCTCGGTAAACAGCGCCTTCAGCGTCAGCTCGTTGCGTCGCTCGCCCACCTGCGTGGCCCAGTTCTTCGAATCGCCGTACTCCGCGCGGCTGTCGGCGACGCCGTCGCTTTCAGTGACCAGCATGTCGACATTCAGGCTGACGCCCCTGCGGCCGGAGAAGGCCATCTCGCAGATCGTGGCCCAGAGGCCGCCGTCGCTGCGGTCGTGGTAGGCAAGCAGGTGGCCCTCGTCGCGCAGGCGGTTGATGGCCGCGACCAGGGATTTCAACGGCCGGGCATCGTCGAGGTCGGGCACGATGTCGCCGAACTGGTTGAGCGTCTGCGCGAGGATCGAGCCCGCCATCCGACGGCGACCCTGGCCGAGGTCGATCAGGATCAGAGTGGTGTCACCGGGCTGCAGCTGTGGCGTGAGCGTCGGCCGCACGTCGTCCAGCGTGG
>DASTGE010000277.1:0-11235 GCA_035719405.1 Burkholderiaceae bacterium | reverse complement strand
ACGCGCTGAAGAACCTGTTGCGCCGTGCCCTGCTCGAACGGCCGAGGCGTGCAAAGGTTCACGCCATGGCCCGTCGACACGTTCGCGGATCGTTCACCATAGGTGAACGAGATCTGCCCACTGTTCACCGTAGCCACGACGTAGCAGGCCTCGGTGGCCAGCGACACGTCGGCGCTGCGAACGCCGATCCTCGCATCGGAGGCGCGATACACCACTTTTTCCGGCGAGTTCCTGCCGATCACGCCGGTGATCGCCCGCATGTCGCCGTTGAGAAGGGTCAGCAGCACGCCGCCCGTTTGCGATTGCGGATCGTACGAGTAGCCCGTGATGTCCATCCGCGAGTTCGACGTGAGCGCCACGACATGACCGTCGTCGAACTTGAGCACCACGGACGAGTTCGCCCCCGTGGAAAGCGTGTCGCCCTGGTTGAGCTCGTCGCCCTTCCTCACCGCGTGGGGTGCCGCGCTGCCGCGCTGCGCCTGCACAGTGCCGTTCACCGTCGTCGCAACGGCGCTCGCGAAGACGAGGCCGGTGCAGAACGTTGCGACCATCGCCAGCAAGAACGAAATCCTTTTCATTCCAGTGTCTCCCTGCTGCTGCAGAGCCTGTGTAGATCCGGCGTCGACTTCACGCCGTCGACATGGGCACAGGCGACCTCGAGCCTGCCGCGCCGGCTCGCTATTCGAAGCATCGCCGAAGGATCGCGCTTCATGCCCGCCGCGACCATCCGCCCGATCGTTTCGCGCGTATCGGGTGACACGTCGTTCCAGACGGCCAGTCCGTACAGCGCGACGCTTTCCTGCACTTCCGGTTCGTTCGGGCCCAGGCTGGCCGCGCGCAGGAGCGCCTCCTCGAAGGCCGTGCCGGTGCGGCCTTCCTGGTATCGCGCTTCGGCATAGCTTGCCCAGGCATAAGGCGATGTCGGCCTCAGCAGCACGGCGCGCTCGAGCTCCCGCATGGCGCCAGCGCCCTGCTTCAGCAAGGCTGCGCCCAGGTGCTCGTGCAATTCCGCGTCGGCCGGAGCCCATTCGAGGGCCCGTTGCAACGCTGCGACGTCGGCAGGCGCGCCACTCGCGATGACGTTCGCATTCGCGGCACTCACGCAGAGCGTCGCCGCCCATGCCAGCGCCGCCACGATGGGCGCCGAAACGAGTGCTCGTCGTGTAGCGTCCATCAGCCGGCCCCGTACGTCTTGGAGTAGCCGTACTTCTTGTAGCCCTTGTAGCTCTTGTAGCCGCTGTATTCGCCGTAGTATTTCTCGGCCCTCTCCAGGTCGAGCTGGTTCAGCACGACGCCGAGGATGGGGGCGTTCACGCGGCGAAGCTTCTTGAGGCCGTTCTGCGCCACCTGGTACGGCGTGGAATCGGCTTTCACGACGTAGACCAGCGACGAGGCGAACTGCGACAGCACCAGTGCATCGCTCACCAGCTGCAGCGGGGCGCTATCGATGATGACGATGTCGAACCCTTCCTTCAGTTTCGCCAGCACTTCCTGGAATCGGTGCGAGCTGAGCAGATCGAGGGGGTTCGGGGGCACCGTCCCCGCGGGAAGGATGTGGATGCCCGCGCGTTCCTCGAAGAACACACACTCGCTCGCCTGCGCCTGGCCGGCCACGAAGTCCGCGAGCCCGGGCAGGCTGCCCTTGCGCCCCACGAGCCTGGCGATCTTGGGACGCCGCAGGTCACCGTCCACCAGCAGCACCTTCTTCACCTGGCCCAACGCGCAGGCAAGATTGAAGGCAACCGTCGTCTTGCCTTCCTCGGGCACCGACGACGTGACCAACACCACCTTGTGTGCCTCGTCGAGGGCCGACATCAGCACGCTCGTGCGCACCGTCCGTACGGCCTCGGCGAACGTCGATTGCGAGTCGTTGAAGAAGGCGAGCTCCGACAGGAAGCCCTTCCTGGTGAATCCCTTGACCTTCTGCAGCACGCCGAGGGCCGGGACGCCCAGGCGACTCTCGACGTCGCCGGTGGAATTGATCGTGTTGTTCAAGCGATCGAGCAGCAACGCGAGCATCGCGGCAACAACGAGTGCGAGTGCAGCGGTGACACCCACGATCTGTGCCTTCTTCGGCGCAATCGGTCCCGCAGGCACGGTTGCCGGGTCGACCAGTCGCGCGATCGTCGTTTGCAGGTCGCCGCCCACACTCGTCTCCTTCAGGCGGCCGACGAACATGTCGTAGAGGTGCCGGTTCTGGCTGACCTCGCGCTCGAGGATGCCGAGCTGGAACTCCTTGCGGTTGATGCCCTGGATGTCCGCCTTGCTTTGGCCGAGCGCCCGCTCGACGGAGGCCTCGTTGGCCTTCGCCACTTCGTATTCCTTGGCGATACCCTGCACGACGACCTCGATCTGCCGGCGTGTGTTCTCGCGGGCCGCCTCCAGCTCCGCCTTGGCCTGGATCATCTTCGGATGCTCGGGGCCGTAACGCTTGGCCGCATCGCCCAGCTTGCGCTCGGCATCGCCCTCCACTTCCTTGAGCTTCTGCACGAGCGGGTGGCGCAGCACCGCGGGCACCATTTCATAGGACGCCTGCGACTTGCCGCTGCGAATCTGCTGGACCTGGCTATAGGCGGCCTCGGCGTCGGCCCGCTTGGCTCTCGCTTCCACGAGGCCCTTGGTCAGCTCCTCGAGCTGCCTTCCGGCGCCCGAAAGAGCGAGCCCCTTCGTATCCACGATCCGTTCCCGATCGCGGTAATCCTGCAGCGCCTTCTCCGAAGCATCGACCTTCGTGCGCAGCTCGCCGAGGCGATCACGCAGCCACTCGCTCGCCTTCTGCGTCATGGCCATGCGCGCCTCGAGATCGCTTTCGATGAAGATCTCGGCCATGGCGTTGGGCACCTTGGCGGACAGCTCCTTGTCGTACGCGGTGAAGCTGATCTGCGCGAGCTGGCTGTTGCGGACGAGCTGGATCTGCACACCGCCCTTGAACTTGGCCACTACGATCTTGAGTATGTCCTCCTCGGTCAACGGCTTTGGCTCGCTGAAAAGCGTGGTAACCCGGGAAAACAGGCCCGGTTGAGCTTGCCGAGGGTCGAAATCGGGATGCGTCGTGAGCTTGAGCTTCTCGACCGTCTTGCGAGCCAGATCGTCGCTCTTGAGGATCTCGACCTGCGTCTGGAAGTACTCCCGGCTGGTCATGCCCTGGTTGTAGATCTCCTCGATCGAGACCACCTTGGTCTTGCCCTGCTCGATGAGCAGCGTGGCGGTGCCGCGATAGCTCGGCCGGATCGACTGCACGATCAGCGTGGCGAGGATCGCCACCAGGATCGTGAGAGCGAGGATGCTCCATCGCCGCTTGGCGATCGCATTCCAGTATTCGACGATGTCGAGCGTCCCGGCCTTCGCTTGCGTCGCGGGACCGGTGTCGCCCGGCTTGCTGAGGTCGTTCATCAGAAGAAGCTTTGTTCCACGGTGAGGATATCGCCGGGCAGGACCGCGGTGTTCAGGTCCACCTTGCGCGGTGTCTGGGATGGATCGTCGTCGCGGATGATGAGGACGTGATCCCGGGCCGCCCGCTCCTTGAACCCTCCGGCGAGCGAGACGGCTTTTCGCACGGTGAGGCCGGGGGCGAAGGGATAGCCGCCGGGCTTCTCGACCTCGCCGTTCACGAAGAAGTTGCGGTACTCGTCGATGGAGACCGTGACCTGCGGATCGAGCAGGTAGCGTCCCTTCAGGCCCTGGGTGATGTACTGCTCGAGGGCCCCGACGGTCATGCCCTTCACGCGGATCTCGCCGAGGATCGGGAACGAGATCGTCCCCGCATCCGACAGGCGGATCTTCTCGCGCTTGAGGTCATCCTCGCCGAGCACGCGAATGGAAATCATGTCCCCCGCGCCCAGCTTGTAGCTCGAGAGTTGCTGTGCTGCCACGTTGCCGACCACGCAAAGGCATGACAGGAACAGGAGCAGGAAGCGCGCGATTCGCGACATGGAAGCAAGTGGTTTCAGGGCCCGGCGACGGGTCGCCAGGGACGGTCACAAGGAGGCATTGGCTGTCACGAAGTAGACGTTTCTGTCGTATTCGAACCGGGTGATGTTCGAGCCCCGATGGGTGTACGTGTACTCTGCGCCGAGCGTCAGCCACCGACGAAACTTGTAGCCGACTTTCAGGCCGAGCGAACCGGTCTCATCGTTGCGATTGAAACCCTGGTAATCGTCCTTCTGGTACCTGAGGTCGACGCCGGTGCTGATGAAGGAGCTCCAGGCGTGGTTCCAGGCGACGCCCGACACCGAGGTCAGGATGAAGCTGCCGAGACCGGTCGATTCGTTCGTCAGGCGCGCGGTGTAGGCGTCGAACCTGGAGTACGTGCGGGGCGACCATGAAACGAGGGCCTCCCAGGTATTGCCGGAGAAGCCGGGGAAGAGCGACGTGTCGAAGTCGCGCTTGAGCCGGCCGACCTTGACCGTGCCCGTCGTTGCGGCCGTCGCCTCCCACGTGACCCCTGCGTAGTAGCGCGTCTCGTCGCCGCCGAGCGGCGAGTCCGTGAGCTTGTAATCGAGATTGGTGCGGCGGAGCTCCGCGAGCAGGCGGGTCTGCGGCATGGCGCGCCAGTAGAAGATGCCGCCATACTCGCGCGTGTCCCGGTCGCTCGCCACGGTGAATTCCCGATTGTTCTTGTAGCGCTTGTCGCCTGCGCTCGCGTAGAGCTCGATGCGGCCCGCGGCGCCCGGCGCGCCGAACGCATAGGTGGCGTACGGGTTCGTGAGCTCGTACCGATCCGGCCGCTCGCCGAACGGGCGGTCGGTCGACCCGCGGGGATCATGACTACGGATGTAATTCAGCCCGAGGCGCAGGAAGTTGCGGCGGTCGATGGCCATGTCGAACTGGCCGTTCGCCGTCTGGTCGTCGTAATCGTCTTCATGGCTGCCCGTATAGCGGCCGATTTGCGCCTGGTATCCGAGCTGGAAGACCTTGTTGGCGTCCCGCGCGTCGAGCCTGAAGCCCGGGCTCGTGATGGACAGGGATGACGATTTTTCGTTCTGGCTGGACAGGAACAGGTTGTCGTCATGCCCCACGGCAACGCCGACATACGGCGCCAGGAACAATGGCGTGCCCGGCACGTGGACGCTGGCCGGATCGGAGCCTGAGGGCGGCGACGGGAATTGATACGCGGGACGAACATAGGCGCCTTGAGCGAGGGCCCCGCCGGTCACGGCAAGTAAACCGAATGCGATCGCGACCTCGAGCTTCGCCATATCGCGCTTCTCCCCATGACGTCATCAATGCGCGCACAGCCCCATTGCGGGGCTTGCCGCCGACAATGAACGACTCGCTTTAGAAGACCGGTAACTTCTTGTCGCAGCGAGGAAAATCCCCGGTTTCGCTCCCCAGCAGATGGTACGGAATCAGGGGGCCTTCGTCAAACTCATCGCAGGGGTCTTCACGGGGGTTACGCCTGCACTCGAGGCAGGGTGGGGTCGAGCCTTGAGATTGCCGGAAGCTCGTGATCAGCCGATAGCCGTGAGAAGGCGCTCCCAACGGGCGGCAGCAACCGGCAAATCGTATTCCGCTTCGAACAGCGCCCGGGCCGACGCTCCCATTGTTCGGGCTTGCTCGGCATCCCCTGCAATACTCTCGATCGCGCCTGCAAGCGCGGTCGCGTCCCCCGGCGCGACGGTGAAGCCGATGGCGTGACGGCCGAGCACCCGGCCGACCTCGCCATTCGCAGCGCCCACGAACAGGACGGGCCGCCCCGCCGCCATGATTCCATACAGCTTGCTCGGAACGACCAGCCCTTCGAATTTCGGATCGAGAGTGCAAAGATGCAGATCCACCGCAGACAAGGAGAGCGACAGCGACTCTCGCGGCTGGTACGGGGCGAAGCTCACGTTCGTGAGGCGCGCCTTTTCCACCTCCCGCTGCACATATCGCATGTAGTGGCCAGCGCCTACGAAGTGAAACCGGATCGCGGCATTCGAGCGCAGCAGCTGGGCGGCGCGAAGCGTCGTCTCGAACTCGTGCACCCGGCCAAGATTGCCCGAGTATCCGACGACGAACTTGCCATCCAGTCCCCACGATGAACGCAGTGGGTTGCTGGAGTGCTCCACCGGGCGAAGTTGCGCCCCGTCAGCCCAGTTGGGAATCACGTGCACTCGATGCGATCTCACCCCCGGCATGGCACGGATGCGCTCCGCCATGAGATCGCCGACCGCGACGATCGCGTCGGCCCCTGCGAACGTGCGATCGCGAAGGGCACGAATGGCGCGTCCAGGAATGCCGCGCGCGAGCCGGATACCGGCCGCCTCGGCGACCTCGGGAAACAAGTCCTGCACCCAGCACACGAACGGTCCGTGCTTCACCGCTCCGGCGATCCAGGACTGCAGCATCGGCGGGTCCGTCTTCGCGATGACAATGGATCGCGGCCGCGCAAGGCGGGAGACCTCCCTGCGCGCAGACCATAAGAACGATGCATAGTCCGCAGCCCGTCCCGGCATGGAGCCGCGCCCGAAGCCCGTCGTCGCCACCCGGTGGACGTGCGCACCGTCGCGGTCTTCCTCGGCGGACAATTGGGCACCGGCGCTTTCGTATCGCAACCGGCTCGTGACGACGTGCTGCTCGAAGCCCCGGAGCGCGAGCGCGCGGCACAGATCGGTGAGGATCTGGCTCGTCGCCGAGAGGTCGGGCGCGAAGAAGCGATTGACGAAAATGAGGCGCTGCGGCCGCGCTGCTTCAGCGGGCGTCTCGACCATGGACCAGGGCCTGCCCGGCGCTGCAGAAGCTCCGCGCAGGCACGCTGCGTGTGAGAACGCAGCCCAGGGTGACGATCGAATCGTTGCCGATGACGACACCCGGAGCGATCATGGCCTTCGCCGCGATCCATACGCCGTCACCCACCGTGATCGGAGCCGTCATGAGGTCGAAGGTTTCCGCTTTCCAGTCGTGGTTGCCGGTGCAAAGATAGGCCCCCTGCGAAATGCAGGTATTCGAGCCGATGACAACGTCATCCAGGTTGTCGATCCACGCATCCTCGCCGATCCAGCTGTGGTCTCCGACGCGCAGCCTCCAGGGAAATTTGACCCTGACGCCCGGCTTTACGACCACTGCGCGGCCGAGACTTGCACCAAACACCCGCAACGCCGCGACGCGAAGGAAATTGAACGGCACGGCTCGCGCAAAAGCGATGGTCGCCGTAATGAGCCACAGGAGCTCCACGACCGAAGGCCGGCCACGCTCGAATTTGTCGGCGGAGTAATGTGCAAGATTCATGCGAATACGATAATCTCACGCCGCGACCCTATTTTCCAAGTAACTGCCGCTCTGCGCATCCTCCAGATCATCAACTCGCTCGACCCGCGGCAGGGCGGCACCGTCGAATGTGTGCGACAGATCGGAACGTCGCTACGGGGCGAGGGCCACTGTGTCGAAGTCGTGGTTTGCGCCGACCCGCCCGACCGTAACTGGCTGAGCTCCTTCCCGCTGAAGGTGCACGCGTTGGGCCCCGGTTATGGAAAGTACGCCTACACGCCTCGCCTGAAGAAATGGCTGCTCGATCACGGCAGGGAATACGATGCGTGGATCATCAACGGCCTTTGGCACTACCAGGGACTGAGCGCCTCGCGCATGGCGGCCTCGCTCGGCATTCCGTATTTCGTCTACGCCCACGGAATGCTCGACCCATGGAGCCGCCGTGCAACGCCGGTGAAGTACGTCAAGAAGCTTCTGTACTGGATCTTCTTCGAGCGCCAAACCGCCAGGAACGCCAATGCGGTGGTCTTCACCACACCTGACGAAGCGGTGCTGGCGCGTCGTTATTTTCCGATGTGGTCGTGGCGCGAGCTGGTCGTGGGCAATGGCATCGCCGAGCCACCGCCCCGGCCCCAGGACGCGGCCGCGGCGTTCCGAAGCAACTTGTCGATCCCCGGCGACCGCCGGATCGTCCTGTTCCTGAGCCGAATCCATCCCAAGAAAGGGATCGATCTTCTCTTGCACGCTTTCGCCGATTCGTCGGTGCTGCGCCAGGATTGCCAGCTCGTCATCGCCGGAGACGGTGAGCGGCCACATGTAGACGAGGTTCATGCGCTCGCGCGCCGGCTTGGGCTCGACCAAAGTGTGTCCTTGCCCGGCGCCTTGTACGGGCACTCCAAATGGCAGGCATTCTATGCATGCGACGTGTTTGCCCTGCCCTCCCACCAGGAGAACTTCGGAATCGCCGTGGTGGAGGCCATGGCCGCAGGCGCACCGATCATCACAACGACAGCCGTCAACATTCACTCCACGGTCGACGCGTATGGCGCCGGCATCATTTGCCGTGATGACAGGGACGACGTCCGCACGGCACTCGAACAGTGGCATGGCCTCGACACGAATGCGCTCACGAGCATGCGCCGCAACGCACGCCGCTGCTACGAGGAGCAGTACCGCATCGACGTGGCGTCGCACAAACTCCTCAGCGCGATGCAGACGGCGATCGATCGAAACGAGGCAGCAGTGGGGCGATCATAGGCGCGCCCACTACGCAGACCCGGTGGATATGCGCCCAACTCGGCGCGCGCGAACACTATGCCGTTCCGCGGGCGCTGAACGCGATTGGAGCGCTCGACGCGCTGGTCACCGAATTCTGGGGTCGCGGCCTGCGGGGGCGATTTCATGCGGCGCTCGACAACGCGCGCGTGATCTCGGGAGGCCTGGCCTGGAGCGCGAACGAGGCGATGCTGCGTGCGCGGCACAGGCTCGGATGCTCTTCCGACTGGGGCCTCATACTTTCGCGCAACTCGCGGTTCGATCGCTTTGCGCGGCGGCACGTCGGGAACCTTCTCGGCAGCGCGAAGGGCGACGGCGCGCGCGCCTTGTTTGCGTACTCCTACGCCTGCACGACGGTGCTCGAAGTGGCAGCGGATCGTGGATGCCGCGCCGTGATGGGACAAATCGACGGCGGTCCGGTGGAGGAGCAGATCGTGCTCGACGAGATGAGCCGCCACCCCGAGTTGAAGGAACGCTATCGTCCAGCACCTCCCCGGTACTGGCAGGAATGGCGTCGCCAATGCAGCACGGCCCACCGCATCATCGTCAATTCGCCATGGGCAAGGGAATGCCTCGAGCGCGCGGGCGTGGACGTGCGCAAGGCGGTCACTGTGCCCTTGTATTTCGAAACGGCGCTCGATCCGGCGCCTCGCCCGCCGGTTCGGCGATTCGACGACTCGCGCCGCCTCGAAGTGCTGTTCCTGGGCCAGCTCAATCTCCGGAAGGGTGCGGCACGGCTTTTCGACGCCGTCCGGCAACTGCGCTCCGATCCGGTCAGGTTTACCGTGGTCGGTCCGGCCTCGGTACAAATCCCCGATGATGTGCTGACGGCGCGGAACTTCACCTATGTCGGGCGTGTGGAGCGAGCGGATGTGGGCAGATATTACGAAGCCGCGGACGTCATGATTCTTCCAACCCTGTCGGACGGATTCGCCCTCACGCAGCTCGAAGCGCAGGCTTACGGCCTGCCAATCATCGCCTCCGCCTTTTGTGGCGAAGTCGTCACGGATGGCGTCAACGGGCTTGTCCTTCCGGAGGTGACGGGTGCCGCAATTGCCAGCAGTATCCGTCGCCTGATCGCGCAGCCGGACGAGCTTGCGCTCATGAGCTCCAGGTGCGTATCGTCATTCCGGAACATACGAGAATATGCCGAACGGCTCGTCCGGGAGGCGATTGGCTAGAAGGCAGCAATCCAGCATGCAACTCAGCAGTGAGCCCGGAGTAGCGCGCGTCCTGCACGTCGGCGTCGGCGCGTTGGTAATGGCCGCTGGTGTCATCGGCGCGTCGCTGTCGATCCCGGACGACATAACGCCCCCCGGCGCTCTCACATTTGCCTCCTACCTCCTCGCCATATCGCTCGCGGCGCCGCTGCTGCCTTCCATGCGCAACGATACCCGCAGCTTGCTGCGCGGCGAGAATGTGCTCATCGCTGCGCTCGTGTACTGGACACTTTCGGAATTGCTTCAAGGCCGCTATGCAGCCGATCTGTCGCGCGACGCGGTAGTCCGCGAGTTCTTCATGATCGGCACCGCGGGCATCGGCTTCTGGCTCGGCGCAAACGCATGGAGGCCGATGGCGCCGAAATTCCTTTTCCGCGAGGCGATGCAACCGCTCGGCGTGCCCGCGATCTTCGCGGTGCTCGTGCTCGCGTTCGTGCTGGGCATCTGGGACTTCTTCTACCGCGCGGATTTCGACCTGGATACCATGGTCATGGCCTTGGGCAACGATCGCTGGAACACGCCCTGGCAACGTGAATCGCTTGGCGACTGGAGCGCTTTCTCCTATCACCTTCAGTACTTCGGCTACCTCGTACCGCCATTGACCGTGCTGTTGGCCCTGCGAGCCGGTGCCCGCAGGACCGTGACCTGGATCGGGTTGTGCATGTCGGTAACGATACTGGCGTTTCATGCCCAGGGCGGTGGACGCCGCATCGTGGGCGCCATGATCCTGGCCGGGCTGTTCTGCTGGCTCATCGACACACGGCGGCTCACATTCCTGCGCGCGCTGGCGACCCTGGTGGCGGTCGGAGCGCTCGTCGCGCTTCTCCAGGTCATGCTGGTTTACCGGGGGGTGGGCTTCGGGGATTCGTCGGCCGTGCTCCCCGAATTCGATCAAGTCTTCGTCGACGACAATTTCCTTCGCATCGGGCAAATGCTGGAGTTCGTCCCGGAAACACGGCCGTTCGTCGGCTGGCAGTACGTGACGTATGCATTGGTTCGGCCAATCCCGAGGATGCTGTGGCCGGATAAGCCTATCGACGGGGGCTTCGAGCTGGCGGAGGAGCTTGGCATCCCCGACACGAGCTTCGCCCTCACGATGGCGGGCGAGCTTTATGTGTCGTTTGGCTATATCGCCGTGTTCCTCGGCGCGCTGGTCTATGGTCGTTTCGCAACGATGGTGAACGCGTTGTTCGAGAAACCACCTGGGGCGGTAAACCCATTGTTTCCCAGCCTGATGCTGGTATGGCTTTTCGTCGGGGTCCGTTCGATGCTGGAAATCATGCTCATGGGTTACGTGCTGCTTGCGATGACGCTGCTCAGTGCGATGGTGCGCCATGTGGCGTCACTTCGAAGGGGCGCGAGCCTCTCGCAGCCGCCCGGGACATCGCGGACGAGTTAGGCGTGATGCGACCTATACTTCCAGGTTCATGGATGCGATGAAACTCACCATCCTGACGAAGATTCCGAGCCCCTATCAAGTGGAGTTGTTCGATGCAGTGGCGAACGCACCGGGAATGGAGCTCACCGTCGTCTACGTGCGCCAGTCGGATGC
>DASTGE010000276.1:0-8473 GCA_035719405.1 Burkholderiaceae bacterium | reverse complement strand
GGTTGACCCAAGATGCCCTTTCGCATCTGTCGCACTACGCATTCCCCGGCAATGTGCGTGAGCTGGAGAACCTGCTGCATCGGGCCGTCGCGCTGTCAAGCGGCGAGGTGATCGTGCGCGACGACCTCGGCTTGCCTGAGGAGGCGCTGGCCGATGTCGAGATGGTCGATCTCGATGCCCTGCAACAGGAGGCAGAAAACACGCCGCCAGTGTCCCAGCCCTCATCGGCGCCCGCTCCATTGCCGGCCGATCTGGTCGCCTACCTCGATGCGGTGGAACGGGACATCCTCGTGCGCGCATTGGAGCGGCACCGCTTCAACCGCACCGCCGCAGGGGCGAGCCTGGGTTTGTCGCTTCGGCAGATGCGCTATCGGATGGCGCGCCTGGGCATCAACGTGGCGGACCATCTCGGCGAGCGCGGCGAAGCGCTGTGATCGCGCGGACTATGTCAGGGCCTTGGGAGGCAGGGTGGTGGTCAGGCGCCGCGCATCGGTGTTCCCCCAACTTCGGGCCGCGTCCGCCGGGCACTGCGGTCGATCTTGTGGTGTTGCACTCGATCAGTCTGCCGCCTGGCCAATACGGTGGCGACGCGATCGAGCGCTTGTTCACCAATACGCTGGACTGGGATGCGCATCCCTACTTTCAGCGCATTCGCGGCCTTCAGGTGTCGGCCCATTTCCTTGTGCGTCGCGATGGCACCCTGCTGCAATTCGTGTCGTGCGAGGAGCGGGCGTGGCATGCGGGTCGATCGCAGTGGCGAGGGCGGGACAATTGCAACGACTTTTCGATCGGCATCGAGCTTGAAGGGCTTGAAGGCGAGGCCTTCGAAGACGCTCAATACGACTCGCTCGGGCGGTTGATGCGAGCGCTCTCCGACGCGTATCCGATTGCCGAAGTCGTAGGGCATGAGCACGTGGCCCCAGGCCGCAAGATGGATCCCGGACCGGGGTTCGAATGGACCAGGCTGCAGAGGGTGCTGCATTGGTCCGTGCAACGGTTCGCACCACTGCAACGCTGAGTCGACGTGCGCTGCGCGTAAAGAAGCCATCTTGATCTGCGGCAGGGGCCAACTGCCGTTGATCGGGCTTGCCGGCCCCCATTCGCCGCTTGGCCTTGCAAAGCGCAATGGAGGAAAACTCTGACGACGTTCGGAGTGTGCGACACTACGCTATATATAGTGTTAGCCGACTTTGTTACCACTACATATAGTGTACAGCGTCCACCGCTACTGCACCGGCTATCCACAAGCTTTTCCACAACCGTCCGCCGCGCCCTTCACATCGGTCGCGCGCCGACGGCATCCCAAAGAAGGAGCACCATGCACAACGCCACGATTAGCTCGCCGCCGTCATCTCCCGTTGCCACGTCATCCCTGGCCGCTGGCGCTGCTGTTTCGGCATATCACGCCTACCACATCATTCGCCGCAATGGTGCCGTGGTCGCGTTCGAGCCGAACAAGATCGCGATCGCACTCATGAAGGCGTTCCTCGCCGTCCACGGCACGCAAGGTGCTGCGTCGGCGAGTGTGCGGGAGACGGTTGACCAGCTGACCGAGAGCGTGGTGCGCGGCCTGTTGCGCCGACGTCCCGGCGGGGGCACGTTCCATATCGAGGACGTTCAGGACCAGGTCGAGCTGGGGTTGATGCGTGGAGGCCATCATGAGGTTGCGCGCGCCTACGTGCTGTATCGGGAGCGTCGCGCACAGGAGCGGGCGAAGCAGGCTGCGGGTGCGCGCCCGGTCGAGTCTCAGTTCTTCGTCACCGAGGGCGACGTGCGAATGCCCTTGGACATGGACAAGCTCAAGGCGCTTGTCGAGTCGTCCTGCTCCGGGCTGGGCGACGATGTAAAGCCCGAGCCGATCCTCGCCGAAACCCGTCGCAACCTCTACGACGGGGTGCCGTTGGACGAAGTTCACAAGGCGGCCATCCTCGCCGCTCGAACTTTGATCGAGAAGGATCCAGGCTACATGCGTGCCACGGCACGGCTGTTGCTCCACACAATCCGCAAGGAGGTCCTCGGCGAGGAGGTCACGCAGGCGGAGATGCAAGCGCGCTATGCCGACTACTTTCCCGGCTTCATCAAAGGCGGGGTGCAGGCCGAGCTGCTGGATGAGAGGCTGCTGCAGTTCGACCTGGCCCGGCTGGGTGCAGCAGTGAAGGCCGACCGTGACCTGCAGTTCGACTACCTCGGCCTGCAGACGCTGTACGACCGCTACTTCCTCCATGTCGACGAGCAGCGCATCGAGCTGCCGCAGGCCTTCTTCATGCGGGTGGCCATGGGATTGGCGCTCAACGAAATCGACCGTGAGGGCAGGGCGATCGAGTTCTACGAGGTGCTGTCCGGCTTCGACTTCATGTCAAGCACGCCGACCCTATTCAACTCAGGCACTCGGCGCTCACAGCTGTCGAGCTGCTACCTCACGACAGTCGCGGACGACCTGGACGGCATCTATGAGGCGCTGAAGGAGAACGCGTTGCTGTCAAAGTTTGCCGGCGGCCTGGGCAACGACTGGACGCGGGTGAGGGCATTGGGTTCGCACATCAAGGGGACCAACGGCAAGAGCCAGGGCGTGGTTCCGTTCTTGAAGGTGGTGAACGATACGGCTGTTGCCGTGAATCAGGGCGGCAAGCGCAAGGGCGCCGTGTGCGCCTACCTCGAAGCCTGGCACCTCGACATCGAGGAATTTCTCGAGCTGCGCAAGAACACCGGCGACGACCGCCGGCGCACGCATGACATGAACACGGCGAACTGGATTCCGGATCTGTTCATGAAGCGCGTGATGGAGGGCGGCGAATGGACCTTGTTCTCGCCCAGCACCTGCCCGGACCTGCATGACAAGTTCGGCCACGCCTTCGAGGACGCCTACGTCGCGTACGAACAGAAGGTCGACCGGGGCGAGATCAAGCTCTTCAAGCGCATGCCGGCAAGGGACCTGTGGCGCAAGATGCTGACCATGCTGTTCGAGACCGGGCATCCCTGGATCACCTTCAAGGACGCTTGCAACGTGCGCTCTCCGCAACAGCACGTCGGCGTGGTCCACAGCAGCAACTTGTGTACCGAGATCACGCTCAACACGTCCGACTCAGAGATCGCTGTCTGCAATCTCGGCTCGATCAACCTGGCGCAACACCTGAAGGACGGCGCAATCGATCAGGTCAAATTGAAGAAGACGGTTGGCACCGCGATGCGGATGCTCGACAACGTTATCGACATCAACTACTACGCGGTCAAGAAGGCGCGCGACTCGAACCTGCGGCACCGGCCGGTGGGTCTTGGCCTCATGGGCTTTCAGGACTGCCTGTACCAGTTGCGCCTGCCGTACGCGGGCGATGCAGCGGTCGAGTTCGCCGACCGGTCGATGGAAGCTCTGTGCTACCACGCTTACTGGGCCTCGACGGAACTGGCGGAGGAGCGCGGGCGATATTCAACCTACCGCGGCTCCCTGTGGGACCGGGGGATCCTGCCACTTGATTCCGTGGATCTGCTGGCGCAGGCACGCGGCGGCTATGTCGAAGTCGACCGTTCCGCCACATTGGACTGGGATGCACTGCGCACCCGCATCGGGCAGCACGGCATGCGCAACTCCAATTGCATCGCCATTGCTCCGACAGCCACCATCTCCAACATCGTCGGCGTCGACGCATCCATCGAGCCGTGCTTCGGCAACCTGTCGGTCAAGTCCAACCTGTCGGGTGAGTTCACCGTCATCAACGAGTACCTGGTGCGCGACCTCAAGATGTTCGGCCTGTGGGACGACGTGATGGTGATGGACCTGAAGCACTTCGACGGTTCGTTGCGCCGCATTGACCGCGTGCCTGAAGAGGTGAAGGCGCTGTATGCCACTGCCTTCGAGATCGAGCCGCAGTGGCTGGTCGAGGCCGCGGCGCGCCGTCAGAAGTGGATTGACCAGGCGCAAAGCCTGAACATCTACATGTCGGGCGCTTCGGGCAAGAAGCTCGACGAGACCTACAAGCTGGCGTGGGTCCGAGGCCTCAAGACCACGTACTACCTGCGTACCATCGGGGCCACGCATGCCGAGAAGTCAACGGTCAAGGCAGGATCGCTCAATGCCGTGAGCGCAGGCAACGGCAGTGGGTCGGCGTTCGATGCCGCAGCCGCTTCAGCGCAGGCGCAATTGGCAGATGCAGAGGCACATGCGGTAGATCTGCCTGCTACGGACATCAAGTTCTGTTCAATCGACGACCCGACATGCGAGGCATGTCAGTGACGGTCTGAAGCCAAGGCAACGAGAGAACAAGACATGGTCATGCATGCGTCGTTCTCTCGTTTACTCCGCGCAACATCGACATCTCGTCGATGTCAAGAAGTGCTTGGTGTTTGAACACAACACTGGCGATAATCCGCACCCATAGGAAGTCCACACATGCTGGTCTGGGAAGACGAAGTCCAATCGACGACAACACCACAAAGCAACGCGCTTCAACCTTCACTTGACGCGCGGGGCGCGGCAGCCACGCACCTGTCGATGCCCGTCGCGCAACCTGTCCTTGAGGCGGCCATCCAGACTTGTCCTGCCGCGCTTGCTCCGGCTTCATCTGCTCGCCCTTTGGCACAGTCGATGCAAGACCCGTCCAAGCGCCGCGTCAATGTCGCCGACAAGCGCGTCATCAACGGCGCGACTGATGTCAACCAACTCGTCCCCTTCAAGTACAAGTGGGCGTGGGAGAAGTACCTCGCGACATGTGCCAACCATTGGATGCCGCAGGAGATCAACATGTCGCGCGACATCGCGACATGGAAGAACCCCAACGGCCTGACCGAGGACGAGCGGCGGATCATCAAGCGCAACCTCGGCTTCTTCGTCACCGCCGACTCGCTGGCCGCCAATAACATCGTGCTCGGCACCTATCGCCACATCACGGCGCCTGAGTGCCGCCAGTTCCTGCTGCGCCAGGCCTTCGAGGAGGCCATTCACACTCACGCCTACCAGTACATCGTCGAGTCGCTGGGCCTGGACGAAAGCGAGATCTTCAACGCTTACCACGAGGTGGCCTGCATTCGGGAGAAGGACGAGTTCCTGATCCCCTTCATCGACGCGATCATGGATCCCGCCTTCCGGACCGGTACGCTCGAAGCCGACCAGACGCTGCTGAAGAGCCTGATCGTCTTCGCCTGCCTGATGGAGGGATTGTTCTTCTACGTGGGCTTTACGCAGATCCTGGCACTCGGCCGCCAGAACAAGATGACCGGCGCCGCGGAGCAGTACCAGTACATCTTGCGCGACGAGTCGATGCACTGCAATTTCGGTATCGATCTCATCAACCAGATCAAGCTCGAGAACCCGCAACTGTGGACGCCGGAGTTCAGGGCCGAAATCAAGGCACTGTTCCTGAAGGCGGTGGAACTCGAGTACCGGTATGCCGAGGACACCATGCCGCGTGGCGTGCTCGGCCTCAATGCATCCATGTTCAAGGGCTATCTGCGCTATATCGCCAATCGCCGGGCGACGCAGATTGGCTTCGAAGCGCTTTTCCCGAACGAGGAGAACCCGTTCCCGTGGATGAGCGAAATGATTGACCTGAAGAAGGAGCGCAATTTTTTCGAGACGCGCGTCATCGAGTATCAGTCTGGTGGCGCATTGAGCTGGGATTGAACGCGGGCGTCTTAAAAAGCCCCGGCAATCCGATTCGAAAGATCAAGATTCGCGACCCTCGAACCGCCGCCGGCAGAAGCGGCGGTCCGGGTCGCAACCCCGTTCACCGTACCGGGGCACCCCAATGGCGACTGTTGCCCGCGGGTAAAGCGTCGGACGGTGAATCGCTGCACAAGCACGCGCGCGGTGCAGTGCTCTTTGCCACTTGATCAAGGAGATTGTTATGGCAACTGCGAAGAAGGCCGCGGCCAAGAAGGCCCCGGCGAAGAAGGCGGCGGCGAAGAAAGCGCCTGCCAAGAAGGCTGCCGCCAAGAAGGCACCGGCCAAGAAGGCGACCGCCAAGAAGGCGACCGCCAAGAAGGTGCCAGCCAAGAAGATGGCTGCGGCCAAGAAGGCACCTGCGAAGAAGATGGCGGCGAAGAAGGCTCCGGCTAAGAAGGTCGCGGCGAAGAAGGCCCCGGCCAAGAAGGCGACGGCCAAGAAGGCAGCGGCGAAAAAGGCGGCTGCGAAGAAGGCCCCGGCCAAGAAGGCCTCGGCGAAGAGGGCGGCCAAGAAGGGATCGGCAAAGAAGGCTGCCACCCCCTCTGCCCCTGCCCCCGCTGCTCCTGCACCCGCAAACGTGCCTGCCCCTGCCGCCAAAACCTCGTTGAGCCCGGCTGCGGCATGGCCGTTTCCTACAGGCAACAAGCCCTGACGGCGCCTTCACGAAGCTCGCTCGCACGAAGAAACCCGGCCGTCGCCGGGTTTCTTCTTTCTGTCAGTACCAGGTGCGCCCGCGCCCATCTCGGCGTAGCCAATTTTGTCGGCTATGGTGCAATTGCCAATTTCAGCTTCGATAGATGTCCTGGCCGTGTGCGACTGCCGACGCTGACCCACGCTGCAGTTACCTTTTGGTCGCCGTCATCCCGAATGCGAGGCAGACCGAGGCGGTCGGCCTCCACGACGGCGCGTTGCGTGTGCGTCTGAGAGCTCCCGCATTGGAAGGCCGCGCAAATGACGCACTGATTGCATGGGTGGCCGCGGGGGTGGGCGTCCCGCGTCGAGACGTGGAGATCCGTCAAGGTCAGTCGTCCAGGCGCAAGCGGCTGCGCCTGCAGTGCCCCCTGGCCCAGCTCGAGAGCTGGCTGAACGGGCTCGGCATTGCCAGCTCCTGACGACGGGTCGAGCCTCGCCTACAGGCCGAGTTCCTTGCAAGCAATGGTGTGGTTCTGCGGGCCCGGGAATGCGATCTTGACGGCTCCCAGCCGGTTGCCGAGTTCAGCTGCCCGCGCCAGATCCCAGCCGCGCTCCAGGCCATAAAGAAGGCCGCCACGAAAGGCGTCACCGCAGCCGGTGGGATCGACTACGGTGCTCGCCTGGACGCCCTGCACAGGGCTGCGCTCACCCTGAATCCACAGTTCGCAGCCTTGCGCGCCCAGGGTCACGATGACGCCTTTCAAATGTGAGCGCGACATCGACTCCAGCGTCATGCCGGTCCGCTCGCACAGCATCCGGCCTTCGTAGTCGTTCACGGCCACCCAGGTCGCCTGTTCGACAAAGCGGCGCAGTTCTTCGCCATTAAACATGGGCAAGCCCTGGCCCGGGTCGAACACGAAGGGGATGCCCGCAGCCGACAACTGCTCGGCATGCTGCAACATCGCATCGCGCCCGTCGGGTGCCACGATCGCGATCCCGATATCGCCGCGGGCCGGCACCGGCGCAAGATGGGCATGCATCATTGCACCCGGGTGGAAAGCGGTGATCTGGTTGTTGTCCTGGTCCGTGATGATCATTGCCTGAGCGGTATAACTCTCATCGATCGTGCGGATACAGGAGGTGTCGATGCCGAGCGACGACATTCGCTGCAAATAATCGGCGCCGTCACTGCCGATGGCGCCCAGCACGACAGGCTCGCCGCCGATTGCCTTCAAGGTGTAGGCGACGTTGCCCGCACATCCTCCGAACTCACGCTTGAGGGTGTTGACGAGGAACGACACGTTCAGGATGTGCAGCTGCTCGGGCAGGATCTGCTGCGCGAATCGGCCTGGGAACGTCGTGATGGTGTCGAAAGCGAGCGAGCCGCAGATCAAGGCGGGCATGAAGTCTCCGTGGACCGGCTGCAAGCCGGCGAGAGGGGTGATGGAAGGGGTGGCGGGCCTAGGGGCATCGCCGTGCAACCTCGCTCGCGTCAAAGAACATCGCAAGCGATTAGCGGGCGAATTATCAGGCAGCGGCGTATAGGTGCTGCAAGCGACCCCGGCCTCTCTGCTGCTCCTTGGCGCAAAGCAGCTCTTCGGCGATCAGGGATAGAAGATTTCCACCGTGTAGCCGGCAGCTGGAATGTCTCCGGTCTCGAGCACGCCTTGCAACATAAGGTCGGTTCCCGGCGAGATGCCTTGCCGGGTGCTGCCAAGCTCGCTTGGCAGCAGCACCTTGCGACCAAGCACCCGGCCCTGGTCGTCGGTCAGGGACAGATCGATCGCGGGGACGCGCACTTCGGTGTCGCCCCTGTTGTGGAGCACGACCGACAACCGATACAAGCCGTTGCCCTCCGCCTTTGTCAAGCCACTGCTGTCAACGGCCACACTCTCAAGGCGAAGCGGTAAGTCCAGTCTGCAGCCGGCAGCACGGCAAATGGCCGCAATGGCGTCTCCGATGGCTGGCGATCGGGCAGCCACGCTCGCTTGGAAGTGCACTGCCAACTGCCAGACAAGCGCAAGGGCTGACAGCACGAGGACGGCAAGCCAGCCCGCAGCCACGAACGGACGTGACTGGGCCTGCGTGAGCGCCTTGGGAGCGCGCACGAATGGCGGCAGCTCTTTGAGAACGCGAGTCGCTGTCGGCGCGAACGCCGCTTCTGCGTCCATCTCCGGCAAAGCC
>DASTGE010000275.1:0-2205 GCA_035719405.1 Burkholderiaceae bacterium | reverse complement strand
GGCGTGTGCATCAGGCACAACGTGCGTCGCTTGCCTTCGGGCAGCCAAGTAATCATCGCCCCACGGCCGCGCACCGAGTGCTCGATGGCTTCCAGCGGCGTGCGACCGTTCAGGCCATGGTGCGGGGTCGCGTTGTAAGCGGCGATCGAGGCCTCCAGCAACTCTTCGATTTCCGCCAACGACACAAACAGCCGCAGGTTGCCCTTGGGGTCAGACAGGGCGCGGCGCAAGTCACGCACGTTCGATCCGGTGTAACCCGGCAGTCTGGCCGACAGGGTGGAGGCGATGGAGCCGAAGAAGCGCTCGATGTAAGGCCGGTCATCGGGCGTGTGCGCGGGTCCGGCATCGACGAAGCAGCCGATGAACTCCGCCAGCGCGTGCCGCACGTCTTCGGCCAAATTGGCCTTCGCGTTGTCGAGCTTGATCCAGCGCCACGTGGCGTACCCAAGTTCTGGCAGCTTGCCCGACGGGAAGCCGCCGCGCGCCCCATAGCTCACGCCCGGCAGCGTGAAGCTGCGGGGGCGGTGCGGTTCCAAGGCTGCCTCGAGGGTGCGAATTACATCGTGCCGCGAATACTCCCTGTTGAGGCTGACGTGGTAGCCCAGTACCGCGCGACTATAGACATCGATGAGCACCAGCAACCAGACGCGCTCGATCTCGAACTGCTGCTCAAAACCCAGCGGGTCGCGGACCACGACTTTCAGGCGCACGTCCAAGCGGTGGCCGTCGAACTCGACAACGTCCAGAGCGTGCCTTGCGGCCGGCGCTGTTGCTTCGCGGGGAACGCCCTTCAGGTGCGTAGCTCCGGCCAGCCGAGCGCCCCGTCCAAAGCTGCTCAGGATCCGCGCACGCAATGCGCAAGCGAGTGAGCGGATGCCCATACGGTCGGTATTGAACGGGTAGTCGGAGGCCGAAAGCCCCAGAGTGCGGCACTGCCGAAGGAAGTCGCGATGCACGTGATTCAGGTTGCGCAGGCGCACGCGCAAGCCATCGTCAGTGGAAAGCTGCTCGATCGCGATGGCCTTGCAGCGGACCTGCTGGGTGATCCATTCCGCGAGGGCAGGGTGATCCTGCAGCAGCATGGCAAAGGCGCCTGCCCCGCCGCTGCCGAGCCCATCACGACTGAGCTGAATCTTGGCGGTACGCCGATAGCGGTCGACACGTGCATGCGGCACGAGGGCACGCCAGCCGAACACATTGCCATCTTCATGAACCGTCTGGCAGCGATCCAGCAAACGGTACAGCTGCCGGCGATCGACGCCCGTGCAGTGCTCGATCTGCGCGACGGGGGTATTGGCCGCATAAAGTTCTACCGCTTGCCGGCGGTCTTTGAACACGCGCCGTTGCTCGTGGTCCAGAGCATTCGCGTCGAATTCCGGCCAAGCGGCCAGATCCGTAGCTGCCATCGTTGTTCTTCTCATGCGGCCGGCTCCAGCAGGGTGTGCATCGACAGGAGCTCGGTGCGCAGCGTCGGCGCTTGCACGAGGCCTGTGCGGATCAAGTCGAAGACGGCGCCTCGAACGAGCGACGGGTCTGCCAGGGCGAGCTCATGCTCCACCCGAGACAGTGCGACAGGCCCGCGCACCAGATTGAGGATCGAATTCGTCAGGCGGACGGGCACCAGCGAGCGGGTCGCGGTAATGACCGGCAGCATCCGCTGCCAATTGGCGACCCAGAGGCTCTGCGCAGCAAGATCGGATGCGGTCACAACGCGGGTGGTGACGCCGTCCATGCGTGCGAGCACGGGTGGATCGCCGTCGTCGAGAACCAGCAGTTCTTCGCGGTCGCGACGGCGTACCCAGAAATCGATCAGTCGACCCGTAGAGCCGCATTCGAGCCGGACTGGCCGCTCACACAACGTGAGCACGTTGGGGTCGGCCTCCAAGGTCGTCCAGAGGTCGAAGGCGGCGTAGTCGAACAAGCATATTCGCCGAGCCAGCTTGAGGCTGAAGGCCTCCAGCAAGCGGGCACCGCGGGGGCGCGGCGAGTCCATCGGTGCAACATAACGAGGTGTCGATCCCTTCATGAATCAACACCTTACGCAGCGAAGTCAGCGACGAAGCTGCGAAGTGACGAATTTGCTTTGCGCTATTGCGAGTATCGCGGTAGGGATGCCCGTTGCCGGGCACCCCCCGCCCAGATCCGTACGTGCCCGATGCGGGCATACGGCTCCTACCTCGGGTGCTTGACGGCAAAGCGCGTGTT
>DASTGE010000274.1:0-2180 GCA_035719405.1 Burkholderiaceae bacterium | reverse complement strand
CGCGCCATTCGCCGCCGCGGCTGTCCTGGTAGGGGCTGCCGCCGCGGCGATACAGGTACGGCGCATCGATCACATAAGCCGGGACATGACTGCCGGGCAGCATGCCGAGACGGAGGGCGACGCGCGCGGCGCCGAATACCGGGCCCACCTCGCACACCGCGCGCGGCTGCAATACGGACTCGAGGATGCGCGGCAGCCCCGGCAGCAGCAGCCGCACCTGCGCGCCCGCGCGAGCCAGTGCAGGCGGGAGGGCACCTGCGACATCGGCCAGTCCGCCGGTCTTGACCAGCGGATAGACCTCCGCCGCGACGTGCAGCACCTTGGGCTGCTGAGGGATCGTCGCGCTCAAGTCAGCCCAGCGCCGCCAGCATGTCAGGGGTGACGAGCGTGATGCCGCGCTCGCTGCGATAGAACCGGCGCTCATCGGCGGCCGGATCCTCGCCGATGACCATGCCATCGGGAATCACGCAGCCGCGATCGACGACCACACCCTTGAGCCTCGCGCGCCGGCCCACCTGCACGCTCGGCAGCACGACCGACCAGTTCACGCTTGCCTGCGAATGCACGCGCACGCTGGAGAAAAGCACCGAGCGCGTCACCGAGCCCGAGATGATGCAGCCGCCGGAGACAAGCGACTCGACCGCGATGCCGCGCCGGTCGTCCTGGTTGTGCACGAACTTGGCGGGAGGCAGCTGCGGTTGATAGGTCCAGATGGGCCAGCGCGTGTCGTACAGGTCGAGCATGGGGACGGTGGCAGTCAGGTCGATGTTGGCGTCCCAGTATGCATCGATCGTCCCCACGTCGCGCCAGTAGGGCTCGTCGCCCTCGCTGGTCGACACGCAGCTTTGCCCGAAGGGGTGCGCCGAGGCCAGCCCGCGCTTGACCACCTTGGGGATGATGTCCTTGCCGAAGTCGTGGGCGGACGTGGGGTCGGCCATGTCGCGGTCGAGTTCCTCGGTCAGAAACTGTGCGTCGAAGATGTAGATGCCCATGCTCGCCAGCGATAGCTCGGGCCTGCCAGGCATGGGCGGAGGATCTGCCGGCTTCTCGACGAAGTCGGTGATGCGGTTTTGTTCGTCGACCGCCATCACCCCGAAAGCACTTGCCTCTTCGCGCGGGACGGCGAAGCAGCCGACGCTGCACGGTGCACCCTTTGCGACGTGGTCGGCCAGCATCAGCGCGTAGTTCATCTTGTAGACGTGATCACCGGCCAGCACCACGACATAGTCGGCCCGGTAGCCTTCGATGATGTCCTGGTTCTGCCGCACCGCGTCGGCCGTGCCGCGATACCAGTGCTCCTCGTCGATGCGCTGCTGCGCCGGCAGCAGGTCGACGAATTCGTTCATCTCGCTCTTCAGGAACGCCCAGCCGCGCTGCAGGTGCCGCAACAGACTGTGCGACTTGTATTGAGTGATGACACCGATGCGCCTGATGCCCGAGTTCAGGCAATTGGACAGCGCGAAATCGACGATGCGGAACTTGCCGCCGAAGTACACGGCAGGCTTTGCGCGCCGGTCGGTGAGGTGCTTGAGGCGGCTGCCGCGGCCGCCCGCAAGCACCAGCGCGACGGCGCGCCGTGGCAGGTCGAAGCTCCGGGCCAGGTCAGGGCTGCTCATCAGTCACTCCTTTCGCCCCCGGTCGCCCGGCGACAGCTGCTGCTCACTGAAGGTGTTGCGTCCAAATGTTGATGGATGCCAGCGGACCACGCAAGGTGCCTCGTTGACGCCCCCGACGCCGGCCCCGACACTGCGGCACCATGTTCCTGCGAATCCGGTGTCGACACCTGCCTGCATCCCGCCCATGAACAAAAACGCCATTGCCGACCTCGACCACGAACTTCTCACTCACGTCGGCGTCGCGCCCGACGAATCCTCCGCGTCCGACCTCATGCGTGCCCTCGCACAGGAGCCGCGCCAGCAGCTGGCCGAGCGCTGGGTGCAGACGCAGGCGTCGGAGCGCGCTGCCAAGGCCAGGCGCGTGTACTACCTTTCGATGGAGTTCCTCATGGGCCGCAGCCTCGGCAATGCGCTCGATGCCCTGAACCTGCGCGCGGATGCGGCCGCTGCGATCGCCGCGCACAGCAGGCGGCTGGAAGAGGTGGAAGAGGAGGAAGCCGACGCGGCGCTGGGCAACGGGGGCCTGGGCAGGCTTGCCGCCTGCTTTCTCGATTCGATGGCAAC
>DASTGE010000273.1:0-4174 GCA_035719405.1 Burkholderiaceae bacterium | reverse complement strand
GGTTGAAGGCGTACGCGGGGTGCGCGTGAAGGGCAAGGGCAGTGGCGTCGGCGCCGTGACCGGCGGCGTCCTCGGTGGCCTGCTCGGCAGCAACATCGGCAAGGGCAACGGCCGTAGCGCGATGACGGCACTCGGCATTGTCGGCGGCGGCATTGCCGGGCATGAGGTCGAGAAGCGCATGAAGGCGCGCACGGTCTACGAAGTGCGCGTTCGGATGGACGATGGACGCGTGCGCATGTTCACGCGCAACACACGGCCTGCGTTGGGATCGAGAGTGGTGGTAGAGGGGAACCGGCTTCGCAGTGCCTCTGGTCGGCGCCCAGTGGACGATGATGCGCGATATGTCGACAGGAAGGTCTGAGGTGGCGTTTCCCGGTCCATATCCGGCACTGTTAGTGCCGGTATCTGTTCTCTCTAGATTGAAGAAAGCGCTACAGGAACGAAGCCTCGCTCTGTCAGCGCGCGAATTACGCCTCGCAGAAGGAAGCTGTTCGAGAAGCCGATTGTGTACTGTCTCGCGTCCTCGTGGATTGGCTGAAGCATTCCGCCCGATATAAGCCGTTTGATTTGGTATGTGCGCTGTGCGCCGCTCAATCCCGGCATCGCATCCACGAGGTCCCCTGACTTCACTACCTTCCGCTTGATCGCTGCCATCAGCACCGCTTCCTCCCGGGCCGTTACGTGCTTGCGCTCGCGGGCGTGATGCAGAGCAGGGATGAGGATTTCGGTCGTGAGATTCTCGTAGTTGGCCAATCGGTCAACCTTGCTCAACTCATCCCTGACGCCACTTAGAACGTAGGCGCACCACTCCTCGAGCCCGTGGTTGGTTCCTGTATCCGCGCTATTCAGCATTTCGTAGTACTGCTCCCTGTCGGCGCAGAACACCGCAGCTGGGTTGAGAAGTCGTCCATCGTCCGCCGTCACTTTGAAACCGTACTTGATCAAGAGCGCATAGGTGATCAGGCGGACAACCCGCCCGTTTCCATTGCTGAAGGGGTGGATCCACGCGAATCTGTGATGCGCCAAAGCCACCTTCATCAAGTCATACTTCGGCGGATCCGGTCTGTTCACGAAGGACACGAGTTCCTCCATGTAGGATGGGATGTGGATCGCCTCCGGGGGTAAGTGCTCTGACTTGGCGATTCGCACCGCCCCCGCACGGTAAGCGCCAGGGGTCCTGTCACCCTCTCGGGTTAGCCCTTGGACCGTCATGGCGTGGAGGCTTCGGATCAGGGCTCCGTGAGCTGCGAATCGGGTGATACCGTCTCGTCAATCTGCTTCATCGCCGCCTCAATGTTTGCAACCTCACGAATCGACTCACCATCATTGGATGGCTCCGGTGCACCAAGCTTCGTTTCAATGTAGTCGGCCAGGGTGGTGTGGTTTCCCTCTATGCGAGCGGACGCGAGACTGCTCGAGCAGATGGAAGACCTGCTTCAGTTGTGAGAACACCGACGGCGGCGTTGTTGCTCGAATCTCCAGCCTTCGCAGGAACTCTAAGTCCGTAATGACGTCCAGAAGAGGCGAGTCGAAGCTTGGATTCAGGAGGCGTAGCGGGCGGTCTACGAACTGAGGCATGAGCGGCGCGGGTCAGAAGCGGCGGGGCGCCGGGAAGTCAGTTTTTGTCGTACAAAAAGTCAAATCCGTCTCGGTAGGATATCGAAAGATTCAATGCAAGTCCCTGTCGGAAAAGGAGTTTTATAAAGTTTACGACGGGAACATGTGAAATTCATCTTCTGCAGATGTTTGACGGGTGCTGCGGAGAAGCGTTTTTCTGGAGCAATCCGCTGTATGAACAAACAGCACTGCTGGTCGGCTACCCCGTCGACGGCAACCCTCTCCTCGCCTGCAGCGCCTCCGCCACATGTCCCGGTCCGATGTCACGGGCATCGCTGAGATCGGCCACTGTCCGCGCCACCTTCAGCACCCGATGCAGGCTTCGGCCCGACCATCCCAGCCGCTCGGCGGCCGCGTGCAGGAGCTTCTCGGCCGAGTTTTCAAGCCGCGCATATTGCGTCAAATCGCCCGACTCAAGGGCAGCGTTCGGCTTACCTTGACGCATCATCTGGCGCTCCCGGGCTGAGGCCACACGCCGTGCAACCGTCATCGAATCCTCTCCGTCCGGCTGGCCCATCAGTTCCCGGGGCGGCACGGCAGGTACCTCGATCTGAAGATCAATGCGATCCAGCAGCGGTCCGGAGAGCCTACCCTGGTATCGCGCGATTGCTTCGGGCGAGCAGCGACATGCGCGCCCGGTCGCTGCGAAAGCGCCAAGCCAGCCACAGGGGCAGGGATTCATTGCCGCGACCAGCTGGAAGCGTGCAGGAAACGAGGCCTGCCGACCCGCGCGCGATATCGTGATCCGGCCGGTCTCCAGCGGCTCACGCAACGCCTCAAGCGCCGCCCTGGGAAACTCCGGCAGTTCGTCGAGGAACAGCACGCCCCCATGCGCGAGCGAGATCTCCCCCGGGCGCGGTGGACTGCCGCCGCCCACCAAGGCGATCGCGCTGGCGGAGTGATGCGGCGTTCGGACGGGGCGAACGGTCCATTGGCCGGCATCGAAGCCTTGATGGCTGACGCTCATCAACGCGGCACTCGCCAGCGCCTCATCTTCTGTCATGGACGGCAGCAGGCCCGGCAGGCGACTGGCGAGCATCGACTTTCCCGTGCCCGGCGGTCCCACCATCAGAAGGCTGTGCGACCCGGCTGCCGCGATCTCCAGCGCCCGTTTCGCACCTGCCTGCCCGCGAACATCGCGCAGGTCCGGCTGCGGCGGGGTGGGCGGAAATGGATCGGCAGCCGCCCGTGGCAGGGGCTGGGCGTCATCACCCGGGCGCAGCGCGTGCACCACGTCGAGCAGGTGGGCGGCGCTTCGGACGTCGACGTCGGGCACCCGTGCCGCCTCGACCGCGCTGGCGGCCGGAAGCACCAACGTTCGCGCCGAGCCCGAGCGCCTCAAGGCGAGGCCCAAGGCAAGCGCTCCTCGCACGGGCCTCAGTTCGCCAGCCAATGAAAGCTCACCCGCGAATTCAAAGCCCGCGAGGCGCTTCGCGTCGATATCGCCTTCGGCCGCGAGGATGCCCAGGGCGATCGGCAGATCGAAGCGCCCCGAGTCCTTGGGCAGTTCGGCGGGCGCCAGATTCACGGTGATGCGCTTGTTGTGCGGGAACGCCAGTCCTGTGCTCAACAGCGCGGCACGCACACGCTCGCGCGCTTCTTTCACCTCGGTGTCTGCCAGGCCCACAAGGGTGAAGCTCGGCAGTCCGTTGGCCAAATGGACCTCGACCTGCACCTCCGGCGCGTTCAGCCCGTCCAGTGCACGGCTTTGCACCACAGCCAGCGTCACGATCGTGCCTCCGCGGCGCCGATGTGGCTCCTCGTCATAGTCCCTCCTCTGGAAGGGTCAATTGTGCCGCGGCTTTTCCGGGCATTGCTTTGGTGCGAGTGGAGCGGAATCACCCATTCTGGTGCCGAGGAGCCGCCTTCTTGCCCGCCACTGGTGCGGTCTGCCTCCGGTTGGCGCAGGCACAAAAGCTGCACAAAGCGTCCGCTCTTCGGAAAGACGCGTTTCTGCCTTTCCCTCCTCTCACAACTCACGGAATGCATCAGGATGAACAAAAGGCTCGTAGCCCTCGCCGCAGCCACGATCGTCGCCGCGCTGCCGGGCGCGTCGTACGCGGACGACATGTTCTCGTTCAATCTCGGCGCCGTCACTGACTACCGCTATCGGGGCATCTCGCAATCGCGTCTGCGGCCTGCACTGCAAGGCGGTGTCGACGCGACATTGCCCAATGGCTTCTATGTCGGCACGTGGCTCTCGACGATCAAGTGGATCAAGGACACCGGCAGGATCAATGGCTACGACGCCGGCAGCGCGCCCATCGAGGTCGACCTGTACGGCGGCTACAAGGGTCAGGTCACGAAGGATCTCGGCTATGACGTGGGCCTGCTGCAGTACTGGTATCCCAGCAACAAGCTCGGCGATGCACCGGGAGGCGCCTTCAAGAATGCCAACACGACCGAGGTCTATGGCGCGTTGACCTTCACCGTCGTGACGCTGAAGTACTCCCACGCGCTCAGCAACACGTTCGGAAACGCGGACAGCAAGAACAGCTGGTACCTCGACCTCTCCGCCACCGTGGAAGGCCCGTGGGGACTCTCGATCACCCCGCAC
>DASTGE010000272.1:0-5481 GCA_035719405.1 Burkholderiaceae bacterium | reverse complement strand
CCCGCATTGACTGGCGTACAGGCCGCCCGATGGTGTTCCGCGACACGGCGTTTTGGAAGGAGCACGAGGCGCGACGCGTCGAGCAAGGCTTGAGCGTGCCGGCGTATTGCAAGGCCAACGACTTGGCGTTGTCGACGTTTCGCCGTTACGCCGCCCAGGAGACAGCGGAATCGAGGCCTGTCAATGCCCGCAAGCAGACGGCCGCACAGCCATCACGTTTTGTACCGATCGGGGGTACCACGACATCGGATGAGGCGCCGGTTGTCGAGATCGAGACCGGCGAGGGCATGAAGTTGCGCCTGCTGGGTCCGGCGGCCGACCGGCTGATGCAACACGTGCTGGGCAAGCTCGCATGATCCTGTCCTCGGCCATCCGCGCGTTCGTGTGCACCGAGGCGGTGGACATGCGCAAGTCGATCGATGCCTTGGCCCAGATGGTGTCGCTGAGCATGGGCATGAACCCCATGTCCGGCCAGATCTACGTTTTCATCGGTCGTCGACGCGACAAGGCGAAGTTGTTGGTCTGGGATCGCCACGGGTTTTGGGTTCTCTATAAGCGACTTGAGGCTGGCCGCTTCACCGATCCGGTCCGTCTCGGTAGTAATAGCATCGCAATGAGCGAACTCATCGCATGGCTGGAGGGGATCGACTTGAGCCGTGTGAGAAGGCTGCAAGCAGTGACGGCGACGGTCGTGGCTTGAGGTAGATACCGAGGCCACGAACGATGCAATTAGCAATTCACCGGCTGGATATGGCACCGATGATTGGCAACAATTCATGCCCATGATCCTCACCCCTGTCATCGACCGAGCCGCGTTGCCCGATGCGGTCGAGACGCTGAAGGACATGGTGATGGTCTTTGCACAGCAGCTGCAGGCCGTGCGCGGCCAGGCCGATGCGCAATTGGAAGTATTGCGCCAGCAATTGGCCGAGCTGCGGCGCCGGGTGTTCGGCCCGCGATCGGAGGTGATTCATTCGGGACAAGCCGAGCTGTGGACCGAGAAGGTGGCGCTGCCGATACCGCCCGAAGTGCACGACACGGTGGCCGGGCACAAGCGTCGTCGCAAGGGCCGGCCGGCTATCGATGCCAACTTGCCGCGACGCCGGGTGGAATACGACCTCAGCGACGAGGAGAAGGCGCAATTCGAGCGCGTACGACGCATCGGCGAGGAGGTCAGCGAGACGCTGGAGTACACCCCCGCCAAGCTCGAGGTGTTGCAGCACGTTCGTCTGAAGTACCGCTGCGACAGCGACGACGGCAGCAGCACCGTGCGCACAGCGATTGCGCAGGCCTCGCCGTTGCCCAAGTGCAATGCCGGCGCCAGCCTGCTCGCGCACGTGATGGTCTCCAAGTACAACGATCACTGTCCCCTGGCGCGCCGAGAGCGCATCTCGGTGCGTGATGGCCTGCGCTTGCCTCAAGCAGACGCAGTGCGATTGGGCGCTGGGCAGTGCAGAGTTGCTGCAGCGGCTGATGCCCGTGCTGCGCGGCCAACTGCTGCAGGCTCCGGTGATCTTCACCGATGACACCACCTTGGCGCTGCGTGCGCCCAGGGGCCAGCGGTGCGGCAAGACGATCACGGCCCGGATCTGGACCTATATCTCGGGCGGCGCGCACCGGGACGAGCAAGGACGTTGGAAGAACGTCGCTCCCGTGGCCCTGTACGACTTCACGCTCAACAGGGCCGGGGAGCACCCACGACGAATATTGGAGGAATGGTCGGGCTGGCCAGCGCTTCTGGATCACGAACGACAGGGTCTTGCGCACGCGTGGCCTGCGTGGGGGCGGCTCCGATGTGACCGCAAAGTTTCGCTTCTCGCTGTAGCGCTTCAGCGGATCGCCGCGGCGGGTGGTTTGTCCGACACGATCGACCCAGCGTAGTCTGCCAGGGGCGGGATCGCAGTCGGCCGGGGGCGCGCGATGTCGTCGGCAAAGGCTTACTGCGAGCAACGGTAGCGAAGCGGTGTAATCGCGGACGAGCGGCGCAAAAGAGGTCTGGGATAATCGAAACCGCCTCCCCGAGGAGAGCCTTCTCGATGGGCGCTACCGTCAATCGACAACCAGGCGACCGACGGGAATTTTCTGGCGTAACCATTGATGCAGCCTTACGCTGCCGACGAGAGGAACACATGCCCGTTACATCGCTCGGCCCTTTTGAACCGCTGGCGCGCCTGATGCAGTCGAATCTCGCGTTGCTGACCGACTTCTGGTCTTCGTCGCGAGGCTGGTATCTGCCGCGCGATTCTGCCCAGGGAGGATCGATGCAATTGATGCCTTTCGCCGTCGACTACGAGTCACAGTCCCAGGCCTTCGCGCGGCTCTTCGAGAGCCTGTCGGACAACTACTTCCGGTTCGTCTCCGAATCGATGCAATGGGGTTCCGCCTTTCAGGCAGGTGAACAGGAGGCAGTGACCCCCTTGGGAGGCAGCAGCGAGTCTCAGCAGGAATCCCGGCCCAGCGTGGTGTCCGCGCCGGTCGTATCCGTCATGCCGACGGAAGGGCGCAAGCGACCGTCACCTCGTCAGCGCACACGAATCGAGTAAGCCCCGGAGCCGGCCTCGGTTGCGGAGGTTGGCAAATGGGCGACGCCAAAGCCCGGTTCCAGATTCGATCCAGCATCCAGCGTCGAGGATCGGGCGCAGTTCACCAGGTCGTGCTCAGACCGGGCCGCGTCGCGAGCTTCGTGCGATTGCCGCACGAACACTCGATTCGGCAGCTTTTCACCTCCTGTTGACAGGGATCAGCGTTTCGGCAATCAATCTAATTTAGAATAATTCGCATTCCCGTGCAGGCTCCGCTTCGAAGCCTGCACGGCCGCAGTTTGCGAATACATGCCGACCTTACCCTTGAGCAGCCTCGCCACCGGCGCGAGCGCGACCGTCGCTGAAGTGCTTCCCCCTGAGAAGCCGCAGGATCACGACCTCGTGCTGCGGCTGATCGAGATCGGCTTCCTGCCGGGCGAGCGTGTGCGCGTGATCGCCCGGGGCCAGCCCGGAGACGAGCCGATTGCCGTCCGGCTCGGACATACCACCTTCGCCCTGCGTCGCTTCGAAGCGGCGTTCGTCCGGGTCAGGCCCGCCTGAGGACATGACCACGCTCCACGCCGCCACCGACACCGGCCTGCGCATCGCGCTGCTCGGCAACCCCAACTGCGGCAAGACGGCGCTGTTCAACCTGCTTACCGGCAGCCGGCAGAAGGTCGCCAATTACGCGGGCGTTACCGTGGAGCGCAAGGAAGGGCTGCTGCGCACACCGGGCGGTCGGCGAGTGCGCGTTCTCGACCTGCCCGGCGCATACAGTCTCAACGCCATCAGCGCCGACGAAGCGATCACCCGCGACGTGGTCACAGGCGCGAGGGCCGATGTGCAGACGCCCGAGCTGCTTGTGTGCGTCACCGACGCCAGCAATCTCAAGCTCAACTTGCGGCTCGTGCTAGAGGCGCGGCAGCTCGGGTTGCCGATGGTGGTGGCGCTCAATATGAGCGATGTCGCTCGCCAGCGGGGCATTCGCATCGACCGCTCAATTCTCGAGCGCGAGCTGGATGTGCCGGTGGTCGAGACTGTTGGCGTGCGGCACGATGGCGCAAAGGCGCTGGTGGGCTTCATCGAGCGCCACGTGCTGCCGGCGAAGCTCGGTGCCGCGAATTTCCACCCGAGCGACGTTCAGACGGTAATGCAAACCCAGCAGGAGGTGCGCCGCATTCTCTCGCTGGCCATCACCCAGCCCGAGGGCGATACGAGGGTCGACGACGCGATCGACCGCGTCGTGCTGCATCCCGTCTGGGGCCTGCCCATCCTCGCGATGCTGCTGTTCCTGATGTTCCAGGCCGTGTTCAGCTGGGCCTCTCTGCCGATGGACGCAATCAAGGCCGGCGTGGAGGCGCTGGGGCAGGGCGTGCAGATGCTGCTGCCCGAGGGCGTGCTGCGCAGCCTGCTGGTCGATGGCGTCATTGCCGGTGCGGGCAGCGTGCTGGTGTTCCTGCCGCAGATCCTCATCCTCTTCCTGTTCATTCTGGCGCTCGAGGATTCAGGCTACCTGCCGCGTGCCGCCTTCCTTCTCGACCGGGTGATGGGCTCGGTCGGGCTGTCGGGTCGCTCTTTCATTCCGCTGCTTTCGAGCTTTGCGTGTGCCATTCCAGGCGTGATGGCCACTCGCACGATCAGCAGTTGGCGCGATCGTCTCGTCACGATCATGATCGCCCCGCTGATGACCTGCTCGGCACGGCTGCCGGTGTATGCGCTGCTGATCGGCGCCTTCATCCCTCAGCGAACGGTCGGCCGCATCTTCAACCTTCAGGGCCTGGTGCTGTTCGCCCTTTACTTCGCGGGCATCCTGTCAGCGATGGGGGTGGCCTGGAGCTTCAAGCACTTGAGGCGCAGCAAGGCGCAGGCGCCATTGCTGATGGAACTGCCCGCGTATCGCTGGCCCAACCTGCGCAACCTCGGCATCGGTTTGCTCGAGCGCGCCCGCATCTTCCTCAAGCGCGTAGGCACCATCATCCTGTCGCTGATGATCGTGCTCTGGTTCATCTCCACCTTTCCGGCGCCGCCGGATGGCGCAACCGGGCCTGCGATTCAGTACAGCCTGGCGGGGATGGCCGGTCGGGCATTGGAGCCACTGTTCGCGCCCATCGGATTCAATTGGCAGATTGCGATCGCGTTGATTCCGGGTCTGGCCGCGCGAGAAGTGGCGGTCGGCGCATTGGGGACGGTCTATGCGCTGTCTGCGGTCGGGGACAAGGTGAGCGAGCAATTGACGCCGTTGTTGTCCGCAAGCTGGCCGCTGGCAACGGCGTTGTCGCTTCTCGCGTGGTACGTGTTCGCGCCGCAATGCATTTCGACGCTGGCCGCCGTGAAGCGGGAGACGAACTCGTGGAGGTATCCGCTGATGATGGCCGGATATCTGTTCGCGCTGGCGTATGTGGCGTCGTTCGTGACGTATCGCGTAGCCCTGTGGCTTGGGGCAGGGGGATGAATGGTGAAAGGCCCTCCGAGCCACTGGTTCTCGAACTGGAAGAACGGCGCGAACGGGCAAATCCGGCGCTGATAGGGACGACCGCCCTGTGACTGCCAATTCAACATCATGCTCCAACACCTGATCGTTGACCTCATCGTTGCTGCCGCGGCCCTCTACAGCAGCTGGGTGTTGATGCCCGCCGGCTGGCGCCGGAAGCTCGCTCTCCGATTCGTCGAGAGCACCGGCGCGTCGCCCGAGCGGGCACGGCAGCTGGAGACTGCTCTGTCTGCCGGCGGATGCAGCGAATGCAGCAGCTGCAATGGCTGCAGCGCGCCCCGGGACAAGTCCTCGGAACAACAGGTCGTGATGATCGTGAGGCGTCCGGCGTCCATTTCGCGCACTTGAGATCCATCGTCGACTGACCGCCTTCTGCGGCGCGTCCCTTCCGTAAATTTTGCCCCCCCACCGGCACGGTTGACCCGCCGGGCATCTCGGCGTTTCTTCGGATCTTCCCCTCGCTGAAGC